>JARROY010000021.1:0-13514 GCA_037383445.1 Anaerolineales bacterium
CCGCCAGGTCCTGGCGTAATGGAAACTCAGACAGACTGGAAAGTAAGGCATATAATTCCGCAGAAGATGCCGAATCCCCATCAACCTCTGAATACAGCTGTTCAAAAGTGATGCTGGCAGATAAGGTCAGCGGATAGTCTTGTGCATATTTACCGCCCAGATAGCCATCGAGAATCAGGACGCCTTTGTTATGAATTTTTCCACCTAAGTCTATCGCCCGTTCGATATTGACCACCCCCGACCTTCCGACATGGGTCCGGGCGGTGATGCGGGAGGGCCGGCCAAATGCATAATCACCGAACGGCAGCACCGAGATGCCGTTTATCTGGCCGATGACTGCCCCGTCGGTATCAATCAGGATGATCTGCTCTTCAATTTGATCTTGGATGCGTTCTTCCAACCGGTTCGAGCGATAAATCTGTTCGTCGAGGGCTTGTTGCACATCTTCAGCATCCACAAACTCATTGCCATTTTTTGCTGCCCAGTAGCTGGCTTCCTGCAGAAGATCGACGACATACCCAAATCGAGTCGCCAGTTTAGATTGATCGGTGACCATGCGGGAACTTTCTTCGATTACCCGGGCAACACCAGATGGGCTGAAGTGTTTTAAGTTTTCTTCCTCGCACAGTGTGCCAATGAAACGCGCATATAAATTGACGGATTCATCCGTCCAGTCCATCTGGATGTCGAAATCGGCTTTGACTTTAAACAGCTCTCTAAAATCCTCATCGTGTTGGTAGAGCAGATAATATGTCATCGGGTCGCCAATTAAAACCACCTTTACTTCCAGTGGGATAGGTTCTGGTTCTAACCCTTTGGTGGCAATCATCTGGTAGCTCTCCATCATGCGCTCAATGCGGATCGATTTTTTACTCAGGGCTCGTTTTAAGGCATCCCAGACGAAGGGCTTGTTGATTAAGTCTTTGACCTCCAGCATTAAAAAGCCCCCGTTTGCCTTATGCAGGGCGCCGGGTTTGATCATGTGGAAGTTAGTAATCAGCGCACCAAACTGGGCTTTATGTTCTACACTACCAACCAAATTGTTATAGGTGGGGTTCTCCTCCAGCACTACTGGAGCCCCCTCCGCATCACAGTGATCCACGATGAGATTGACCCGGTATTTATCAAACTGGTTTTGTTTGGCTTGCATGGCTCCTAAAAAGGAGAGGCGATCGCTGGTTTCCTCCTCTGAGGGCTGTTTAAATTCCTGAACATTATCTAAAATATCTTCTCGAACTGAATTGATAAACTTCACTACTTGATCCAGATCGCCATATTTTTTGGTTAAATCATCGATCAGGTGGCTGACGGCAAACCCAACGGTCCGCCTGTCCAATTCACGCAGTTCTTTTTTAAGGTCTTTTTGGATTTTGTGGACTTTTTTAACCGTTTCCCGCAGCTCTTCCTGGAGGAGTTCACGATTTTTTAGGAGCTGGTCTTGCTGCTTCTGTTCCATCTCTGCGATCTTTTCGGGACCGATGGCTTCACCGTCTTTGGTGGGGACAACCACAATTCCTTGTGGTGTTTGTAATAAGCCAAATCCTTTCTCTTGAACCTTGGACTCAATTTGGCTAAACAGGTTTTGCCGATCTTCCTGGAAGGATTGCTGGAGTTTTTCGGTATCAGCCTCGTATTCTTCCGTCTCAAAAGCTTGAGGAACTTCTGTTTCTAAATCTTGAATCAGCAGATCGATGTCTTTTACCAGCTCGCAGCCTATCCCTGGCGGCATCCGCAGGGCTTTAGGTTTGTCACTGTCTTCAAAATTGTTCACGTAGGCCCAATCATCTGGAATCGGCTCGTTGTGTGTTTTTCCCTGCAAAAACTTTTTGATGATAGAGGTTTTTCCTGTACCCGTGGGGCCTAAAGCAAAAATATGATACCCATCGCTCTTGATATCGATGCCAAACGAAACAGCTTTTACAGCCCGATCCTGGCCGATGACTAAATCTAATTTCTCTAGCTCGGCGGTGGATTTAAAATTAAATTGACTTGGATCACAATCTCGATGTAATTCTTCCGGAGACAATGATTTAATTTTAGCCATCAAAACCTCCTTGGGCTAAGTTGGTTTATAAATTGATCGATGATTTTACGGTAGTGCGGCAACAGCACGCACTCTCTTCGTTTCTGGCAATACCGTTTTCCACTCGGCTCCAGCAATCGGAGCTTGGATTAACCTCCCGTTTGAAAGTACCGCGAACAAATCGTCATCGATGGGGGTAAAATGTTCGACCATTGTTCGCTCCCAGGGAGTTTCTAAACCAGCACTTCGGTCATCCCAGGTGCTGCCTCCGTCGGAGGTCTTTTCAATCCTCCCATTACGGTCTGGGCCGCTGGCTGGCCCTAAAATCATGTGTTCGAGATCCTCAGGGTCCACCCACACAGACCGGCAATAGGCTCGGTGGATTTTATCCCAAGTCAGCCCCTGGTCTTTAGAGACGAAAAAACCACCCCCGGTAGGGGCAATTACATTGTTTGGCGATTTTTGATGGATAAATACCCGGTGAACGTCTGCGTGGATTTCCCCGTTTTTTGGGTTCAGGCTGTTACTCTCCTGGGTCAGCTGCCAGCTTTCTCCAAAATCGTCCGAGATCAGCATGCCGCCTACCTCAACTGCGGCATAGCCGCGCCCGTTCGAAAACGCAAAGCCTCGAATACAGCCCGCTTCAGGGGAATAAGGCAGGTACCACCGGTTTTTCTCCCTTAAGTTGGCCACATCCATGCATTCTTGCCAGCTGCTCCCGCCATCTTTGGAAAAAAATATTGCCGCGGGTTCGGTACCCGCATAGGCTAAAGACGGGTTTTCAGGATGAAAAGCCAACGATCGCAGATGCAAATGGGACAAACCCTGGTTTGCGTCTCTCCATGTATTTCCACCATCGCTGGAGAGAACCAAGCCGGTTTTCGTGCCCGCCAGAACAACCCTCTCTGTTGAGACAGCCACTGATGTGAAATTTAAATTTTGTAAGTGGGATGACTCTTCCACCCAGTTGTTTTGTTTCTTTACCAGAGTAAGAATTCCCCTATCCGTTACCGCTAAAAATTTTCTGGGCATAATCGCCCCTTTCTTGGTGAGTTGTCTATTTCTAAGGCGAAGTCTTTGGAAAGAAATGCGCCGCTACACTTATTGTAAGACCATCTTGGGCTCTTTGTGAATGGTTGTGATTATTTTTTGCACAACCAATCTCCCAACTGGTCCAAAGAAACCAAATTTCTAACCTTAGCATAGTCCAAAAGGTCTCCGATGACAATATGTCGAGAGACAGGCTTAAGCTCTATACGGAAACCACCCCCCGGGTTTTTGAGTAAAAAACTTTATTCTAAGTGGATTAGGAGAAGGGAAGCAAATTCTGGAACTGGGCATCCTATAAGGGCCAGAAGATCGGCACCATGACCATCGAGAGCACCAGAATCAGCACGGTCAGCAGCAAGCCTACCTTCGGGAAATCAGAAAACTTGTATTTCCCCGGGCCATATACCAGCAAGGCAGCTGGTTCCAACGGAGTCAGGAAAGAGCTGCTGGCACCCAAAGCGATCATCACAGCAAATGCGCGTGGGTTCAACCCCAACTGTATCGCCAGCTGGACCGCAATGGGAATCACTACAACTGCCGCCGCCTGATTAGACATTGGCTGTGTCAGCAGCATGGAGAGAATGAAAAAACCGGCCAGCAGCCAAAGCGGGTTCACTTGATGGGTGAACTGCATGATTTGTTCAGCCAGAAAATCCGCCGTTCCCGTAAGCTGCATGGCCTGGCCGATTGCCAGCATACTCCCAATCAGGATCAGCACCCGCCATTCAACCGAACGGTATGCCTCCTCGGGGGTGATGATATTCATCACAAAAGCGAGGAAGGCGGATGCCAGGACAGACACACTTAATGGAATCAAATTTACAGCTGCCAGAATGATCGGCAAGACGAACAAAATCCCTGCCGCAACCGCTTGTTTCCCGCGCAATGCCCGCCACTGCACTGGTCGGATAAGGCGGAGAGTATTTTCCCGATCCAAGATCATCAGCTTACTTCGATCTCCTTGGAGCAAGAGCTCGTCCCCGGTAGCCAGCCGAATCTGGCTGAGTTTCTCGTGGATTTTTTCCCCATTGCGGTTGATCCCCAATACCTGGAGATTATACCGTTCACGGAATTTAAGATCACGCAGGGTTCTTCCAATCATCCGGGAATTGGGCAGCAGCACCACCTCAAACAAGCCAATTTTCTCTGACTGCATTTCTTTGTCTTCGATCTGTCTGCGCGGTTTGTGCTCAATCCCGGGACTTTCTTCAATACTCAGCAGGTTATCGCGCGAACCTTCGACCAGCAGCAGGTCGCCGCTTTCCAATGTCAGGTCTGCGCTGGGCACCAGATATTGCTCTCCATCGCGCACGATCCGGATGACCGTCAGATCCAAGTCATGGCCTAATCCGCTGCCAGCCAGAGTTGCTCCTACCATTGGGGAATCGGGTAGGATTTCGATTTCGGTCAGGTACGGCTGCAGCTCAAAATCGGCGGTGTAATCCGGGTTGAATCCACGGTCCGGGATTAACTTTTTCCCAATGGTGAGCATATAGACCAGCCCAACTACCAGAATCGGCAAGCCGACCACGGTCAGTTCGAACATCCCCAGCGGTTCTAACCCAGAATTAACCAATAACCCACTGATCACCAAATTGGTGGAGGTACCGATCAGGGTCACTGAGCTTGCCAAGATGCTGGCAAAGGCCAGCGGCATCAACAGTTTAGATGGGCTGACTTTCATCTGCCGGCTGATTGAGAGGACAATCGGTAGCAAAAAGGCTGTTGCGCCGGTATTGCTCATAAAAGCACTCAGTGCCGCCGCGGCAACCATCAAGAGAATCAAGAAGCGGCCTGAGTCATTCCCCACCCGAGAGAGGATTTCCCGCCCGAGGTAATCCACCAACCCGGTTTGTATTAAGGCGGCAGTCAGCACCAGCAACCCCAGGATCATTAAAACCACTTCACTGCCAAATCCGGCGAAGGCTTCTTCTGGGGTTACCAGCCCGGTGAGGGTGACCAGCAGCATCAAGCCGAGTGCGGTTACATCAGGGGGAACTCGTTCTAAGGAAAACAGCACGACCGCCAGAACAATTACCCCGATCATCATCCCAATCTCAAAGGTCATGACCAATCCTTAGGTTTCGGTGGATTCTGTGATCGGCTGTCCGTTTCGGCTGAGGACCAGCCATCCCGCTCCTGCGGAAATAAACGAGGCGACTAAGATGCCCACTTTTGCGTTGGCCAACATGATTGGGTCCGAAAAAGCCAGGTTGCTGATAAACAATGACATGGTAAAGCCGATCCCTGCCAGTAAAGCCGCGCCATAAATCTGCTTCCAGGTGACTCCAATGATCTTCTTGGACACGCCAATCCGGGTAACGATCCAGGCCATCAAAAAGACTCCGATTTGCTTTCCAATCACCAGCCCAAGGATAATCCCGATGGTTATTGGATTTGATAGGGCGCCCAGGATATCGGTCCGAAGGTCAACACCAGCATTTGCCAGGGCAAATACCGGCATAATAAAGTAAGCTACCCAGGGGTGAAGCGAGTGCTCCAAGCGCTGCAGGGGAGCTTCTACTCCGTGAGTGCAGTCTTCAATCCCTTGAAGAAGAGCGCGCTGTTTTTTGGTGGTAAAGCGCTCTCCATTCCGGATGCCTTCGAGTTCAAAATCTTCAAGGTATTGGCGCACCCGATCTAAAAATCCTTTCCGGTTAATAGTCGTGGAAGCTGGGATTGTCATCGCCAACAGCACGCCGGCCACGGTGGCATGCACGCCAGATTTTAAGAAAGCCACCCATAGGATGATTCCCAGCAGCGCATAGGGGAGCGGCTTGCGTACCCCCAGACGGTTCAGCACAATCAGTGCTACAAAGACCAGCGCCGCGAGTCCCAGGCTAGCCCAAACAATTTTATCGGTGTAAAACAGGGCAATCACCAATACCGCGCCGATATCATCCACAATCGCCACGGCGGTTAAGAAGACTTTTAAAGGAAGCGGGGCACGTTTACCCAGCAGGGCGAGAATCCCTAGTGCGAAAGCAATATCCGTGGCCATAGGAATCCCCCAGCCGCTTTCACCGGGCTGGCCGGCATTGATCAGCAGGAAAATCGCTGCCGGGAAAACCATCCCCCCGATGGCCGCTGCGATTGGGAATAACGCCTGGCGCAGGGAAGAAAGCTCTCCGACCAGCAGTTCTCGTTTGATTTCTAACCCAACGACGAAAAAGAATATCGCCATTAATCCATCGTTGATCCATAGCAGCAATGGTTTATCGATCTTGAAACTGCCAACCGATACATTTACCTGGGTTTGCCACAGGGATTCGTAGCTGGCGGACAAGGGGGAATTCGCCCAGAGCAGAGCGATCAGCATAAACGATATCAGCAAAATGCCGCTGAACGATTCTGCTTTTACAAATTCCTGAAACGGGACCGTAATCTGTTCAATCCGTGGGGAATTGAATTGGAATAGTTTACGAGCATTAGTTGTTCTTTTCATTGTTCTACCTCTTAAAATAATGAGTTTATGATTCCTTTGATTCAGATGGCCAGCTGAGCTGTACACCCATGAGATCAAAGATCGGCTGTATGGAGTAGCGCAGCAGGATGATCAGCAAGCCAGCTGTAACCAGGGCGATTTCCACACTGACGGTGGTCAGAAAGGCCTGTTTGGGCCAGAAAAGCACACTCCCCGTTAGCAGGAGCAGTACCCGGATTTCCTTGCGCACCAAACGCAAGCCACGGTTTTCTGTCGAGATCGGGGTGAACCTCCAGGCGAGCAAAACACCGAGCGTGATTACCGCCATGGCTGCCAGGATTCCTCCGAAAGCAGGCAAATCTATCGTGGCGTGTGCCTGCCATCCAAGTGTAATCCAAACACCTGAGACAAGATAAAAGAAAAAAGGCGTATTGGAGGGAACGGGAATCGATTTCTGGGTGTACCACAGTCCGATGCTGTATCCGTAAACCGCTACGACTAAAGAAGCCGCCAGGGTGGTGGCGATTGCGGAAGTCCCGAATGCAAATCCTGTCAGGTAGGCAAGATATGCCCAAGCAAAAAAGAAAATATTTTTCCGTCCAGGCTTCCTTATTTTACGGTATAAGGATATCCCCAAAAAACCGAGGGCGAAGCCAACGGCGGCCCCAGAAACCAGGTTGCGCAGCCAAAACTGAAGTGAAACTACGCCCAGATCGATTTCCACCAGCAAGACGACGAGGGCAATCAACCCCAAAGTCGATAAATAAGTACGGTCAACCGAGAGCTCCCTGAGGTACCAAACCAAGGTCACCGCCAGAATTCCCAGGAGGAGCGCGTTGGAAAATGGCAACCCCCCGAACCGCAGTAAACTGAACGTCACCAAAAATAAGGTTCCAGCCCAAATAAGCAGGCTTAAACGGCGCCGGAGCAGCCCACTTTTGGTGATAGCGACAGCACCTTGCCACAAAAATGGTGGTACAACCAGACCGGTGATGACTGGCCAAAACAGGGTGATCTCGTGTACGGGGGTAAATACGGAGAGCAGGATCCCACCAATGATGATGACCGGCACCCACTTGGTTAATTTTTCATCCCTATAGGTCAGCAAACCGTACAGGATCAGCAGCATCACAAGCCCGTGTTCGGTCTCCAGCAGCGAGCCTGTAGCTAAGGTGATATTGAGTACTGTATCGATGATCTTTTCCATAATCTTATCTCCTAATTTAAAAAGCCTTAGGCTGGTTTATCGCCTCTCCGTTTGAACCATTTTTCCAACTCAACGGCCAGGAAGACCACCAGACTCAACCCCAGACTGAGTCCCAATTCGGGCAGGGGCAGGGGCTGTGTTTTGAAAATTTCGTTCATGGGTGCCCAATAGGTGATCGCCATTTGCAAAACGAAGGTCAGTGATACGGCAATGACCATCAACTTATTCGAGAAGATCCCTTGGGTGAACAGCGAACGTTTGTCGGACCGGACGGCTAAAGCATGTCCCATTTGGGATAGGGTCAGCGTGGTGAAGACCATTGTGCTCCAATACGGGTTGCCTGTCTGCCATCCCCAAAAGCCAATGCCCAGGGATACCAGGCCCATCAGCAGCCCAACCCACACGATGTGGGTATTCAAACCACCAGAGAAGATGCTTTTCTTGATATCGATCGGTGGGCGTTTCATGGTATCCTTTTCGGTCGGTTCAACGCTGAGTGCTAAACCGGGCAGCCCATCGGTGACCAGATTGATCCACAGGATCTGCAGCGCGGTGAGGGGCAGCGGCATGCCGAAGAAAGGCGCTAACAGCATGACAAGCACCTCGCCCGCATTGCTGGTCATGGTGTATTTGATGAACTTGCGGATGTTGTCAAAAATCGTGCGCCCTTCGCGCACAGCCCGAACGATGGTGGCGAAGTTATCGTCCAGAAGCACCATATCGGCCGCTTCTTTCGATACATCCGTCCCGGTGATGCCCATGGCAACACCGATATCCGCTTTGCGCAGTGCCGGGGCATCGTTAACGCCATCGCCGGTCATGGCGACAACTTCTCCAAGATCTTGCAGCGCAGATACAATTCGCAGTTTATGTTCGGGAGCCACTCGGGCGTAGACATTGGTCGTGGCCACCACTTTGCGCAGTTCGTCATCACTCATCTTGGAGAGCTGTGCCCCGGTGATGGTTGTTCCATCTTTGGCAATTTCCAGGTCGCGGGCGATGCGCTCTGCAGTCAGCGGGTGATCCCCGGTGATCATAATGGTGCGGATTCCCGCCTGATAATTGACCTGCACGGATTCATATGCCTCCGGCCGGGGAGGATCCATCATCCCAAACAGGCCGACAAATACCAGGGATTTTTCAACTGCACTGCTGGCATTTCCATTCAGGGTATTGGGGACTGTTTCAAATCCCAGACCTAGCACCCGCAATCCATCCTTTGCCATATCTTCGGTCGCTTGCTCGATCTTGGATCTCCACTCCTGGTTCAACGGCAGGACCTCGCCCTTGACCAGCACCTGCGAACTGATCTCGAGCAATCCATCCACTGCGCCCTTGGTAATCGAGAGCAGATGGGATGAGTCTATCTTCCCATCGAGTCCAAGGTCGGGTAGGTAGCGATGGTGATCCTGCAATAATTGGTGCAGGGTGGTCATCCGTTTGCGCTCGGAGCTAAAGGGCACCTCCTCCACCCGGGGGAAGGCAGTTTTTAATTCGGACTGCAAAAGCCCCAAGTTGGCAGCAGCAGAGATGAGTGCGCCCTCGGTTGGATCACCGAGCACCAGATAGGCATCTGGTTCTTTCTCATCGGTGACCAATTGGGCATCATTGTTCAGGACACCCCCCAGAACCAGGAACTTGGTGGCCGGGTTAAGCTGATCGTAGGTCAGGCTAAGATTTTCCTCTCCAGGCTTCCAGCCAAGTTCCTGGGTGTTACCGGCCACATCCAGTACTTTTAGCTGCATTTGATTTGCGGTCAGGGTGCCGGTTTTATCCGAAGCGATCACCGTGACAGAACCAAGTGTTTCGACCGCCGGGAGCTTGCGGATCAGGGCATTGCGCTTCAGCATGCGCTGTGCGCCTAAGGCCAGGGCAATTGCCACAACAGCTGGCAGCCCTTCCGGAACGGCGGCAACTGCCATGGCGACAGCGGTCAGGAACATTTCTGAGGGGTTTTCCCCTCTCAATAAGCCGAGAGAAAAGACGATGGCCACAATTCCCAACGCAACCAGTGCCAGGGTTTTACCCATCTTGTCCATCCGTTTTTGCAGGGGGGTCTGGTCTTCTTCCACGGTTTGGATCATCTCCGCAATCCGCCCCAATTCAGTCTGCATGCCGGTGCGCACCACCACCGCAGTACCGCGCCCATAGGTTGCGATCGTGCCCATAAAGAGCATGTTTGTCCGGTCGCCTAAGGGAACATTTTCTTCTTGTAATGGGGCGATCGTTTTATTGACAGGTTCAGATTCGCCGGTGAGAGAGGCTTCTTCCACTCTGAGATTAGCAGATTCGACCAAACGAGAATCGGCAGGAATTTTGCTCCCTGCTTCTAAGAAAATGATATCTCCCGGTACCAGATACTTGGCATCGATTTCTTCAGGTTTGCCGTTCCTGCGCACCCGGATATTCGGTGAAGCCATCTGCTTTAATGCTGCCATCGCCTGTTCGGCCCTATGTTCCTGCACCAAACCGATTACGGCGTTGATCAGCACGATGGCGAAGATCGCGATCGCATCTTTCCAGTCCCCGATCAGCACCGAGATCACGGACGCGGCAAACAGCACAAGAACCATGGTGTCGGTGAGCTGCGCCCACAGAATTTTCCAGATGCTTTTACCGCCATGGTCGATAATCTCGTTTTTTCCATAGCTTTGCAGGCGTTCAGAGGCCTGTTGGCTGGTTAATCCTTGGTCGAGATCTACGGATAAAGCCGCAAGACTATCGTTTATGGTCATCCGGTGCCAAGCATTATTTTTGCTGTTTGGTTGTGCAGTCATGTTAACTTTCTCCTGCTTTTTTTCTCAATTTGAAACGGTAAAATGCGATCATCCAGCCAGCTCGGATGTCAATCAGCGGGATGATCTCGGCTACTTCCTGACCGGCGAAATTTTCTATGAGAGGGATCAGCTCTGAAGAAATGCTGTCAACCAGCGTCCGCAAATACTCTTCGAGCAGGTGCGAACCCCTGATTGTGTCTCGTGATAATTCAATTTCTGCCTGGTACAGTGCCTCGGGGATCAGCAGCGCGATGCCATCATCCCCCTGAAGCAGATGGGCTTTTTCGGCATGGCCGCCGTGACCTTCCTGCCAAGCAGTCAGGATGCCTGCTTTGATTTTTTCTGAGAACGAAGTCTCTAGATCGGTTGATTTCATCTACAGCCTCCAAGAGGTTAAAAATTAAACGCCGGCAATCACTAAATCAATAGAAAAATGCCGGCGTACTCTACAACTGGTCTGTCCAAAATGGACCTACCCTTTATCCAGTCAGCCTGAATAATGTTATGGTTAATGTCTAAAGTTCCATTGATTTTGTCGATCCATCACCCGGTTTTCTTACCTAAGCCAACTGTTTTTTTGTTCCAATTTAGCGAATTTGGTGACCTACCTGCCAAAATCTTTATCAACCGTTAGCACAATGACCCGTTCACCAGTTTCGGTGCTGATATCGGAGAATAAATCGACCAACTCGGCCTCTAAAATTTCCCTGACAAATTTCTGGAGAATTGCGCGGGAAGTTTCGAAGAGCTGGCGCCTTGCTTCTTTCACCAACACCTGCCCTTCCTTGTTCTCAGCCAGCTTTTCTTCTGCCGGAGTCAATACACCACGCAAACGGACCAGCACCATGTCGTTGATCAGGTAGGTGCGCGCATCTAAGGGACCCCTGCCAAGATACTCTTTTTCAAATTTAACCATCTGTTTGGTGAATGCGGCTTCATATTCACCTTTTGTCATATGATTGCGCTTACTGTTCATTTAGTGCTCCGTAACATGATCTTCTTCTGTCGATTAAACATCAATTTTGGCTGAATAAAAAGATGATATTTACTTTGATTATACCCGGTCAGCTTAGATTTATAAGTCATTGACTACTGGCTGGTTTGCACGTGCATCCAAGATATCCAACAGCCGTTATAATGGTGGAGAATGATCTATCCAACGTTCAAGGGAAAGAGTATTTCGCATTCGGGAGGACCCAGTGGCAGACACATCCAGCGTAATCATTATAGGTGGGGGGATCCACGGCAGCAGCCTGGCTTTTCATTTAGCGGAAAAAGGCGTCCAGTCGATTGTGCTGGAAAAAGGGGTACTGGCGTCTGGTGCCACCGGCCGTTCAAGCGGCTTGGTGCGTATGCATTATGATCTGGAACTGGAATCTCGTTTGGCCTGGCTTTCCTTCCAGTATTTTGTTAATTGGAAAGAACAGGTTGGCGGTGAATGCGGGTTTACCCGAACTGGCTTTTTGCAATTTGTCCCGTCCGAACAAATCGATCAGCTTAAAGCCAAGAATCGGGTTATGCAGACCCTTATGCCACCACTACCGCTTTTATGGATGCTGCCCGCCGCATGGGCGCAAAGCTGGTGCAGGACTGTACAGTGACAGGAATTCAGATCAGCGGCGACCGTGTGACAGGCGTCAGGACCAGCCGGGGGGATTTCTCTGCAGAGGTTGTTGTCAACTGCGCCGGAGCGTGGGCGGACAAGATTGGCGCAATGGCAGGGGTCCAAATTCCCATAAAAACCTGGCGCCACGATACGATGTTCGTTCGCCGCCCAAAAGAGATCGGACCTTCCCATCCCACAGTGATTGACAATGTCTATAAAATGTATTTTCGGCCGGAAACCGGTGGGCTGACCCTGGTTGGGCTGGAAGATAACAACCCGCTTGGAGAAGACCCGGATACCAATACAGACCACGCCAAAGACGGGTTTACACCCCGGGCGATCGACCGGATCTGCCAGCGCGTACCCATCATGGAGCAGGGTAGCCTGCAAGGGGCCCATGGAGGCTATGATGGTCTGACCCCAGACCAGCGGGCTATTCTAGGGCAAGCCGGACCAGAGGGTTTTTATTTGCAATGCGGGATGTCCGGAACAGGGTTTAAGATCGGACCTGCTGTGGGGGCATGTATGGCCGAGTTGATTGTGGATGGAGAGGCGCAGTTGTTGGATATCTCTCCATTTCAGCTTAGCCGCTTTGAAGAGGGTTCCCTGCTCATCGGTGATCATAATTACGGAGATTTTTGGCATTAAGGTTGTTTCGAAAGTAGACAATAGGTCTTTGCTGCCGCAGGAAGAGACAGCCCTTTATTATGGGCTGTCTCTTTGTTTATAACAGACGGGTAGAGGCGTACAGCCGTCAATCTTTAACCGTTTCTGTTTAGATTAAGCTTATAGTCCTAATATAGTACAAAATTAATATATTAGAAGAAGTGAAAACTTTGTAATATTTTGATAGGTGATTCGTATATATAGGTAGAAACATTCTCCCAAAGAGTGTGTTTACCTTTTTATCTTTTATTTTCAGCATTAATCTTTATTAAGCTCACAGTCTTTGGGGATGCGATATGGAAACTGGCCTACTGAGGTTAGTTTAAGTTTAATTTGAAATCCAAAAATTTTTACCAAAGAGAGATCGTTGGAATAATTTGCGGGTTTCTTCGTCGCCGTTTAAGAAAATTATTGGTTTCCGGCGCATAGTTGGCCCGCTTTTTAGGAGGCTGTGATAGTTCCACAAATCGTATTCGATAGAAGGGTGATCAAGAAAGAATTTATTTCATTCGCCTGGTCAAGGCAAATCTTTCTTCCCCTAACAAATCTTTATCGGTACCTGAATCCAGCATTAGGAGGGTTTATATTCCCTTGCTAACATTTCCAAACTACCTGATTGTTTTATCGATCTAGCAACCATGTTTGCCCAATATCTCGGAGGTTTTAAATGATTATCTTCAAAGGTTTACTCAAAACGAACAAAACCACAAAGCGTCAAAAATTACATTTATCTAAACGAATTTTTTCAATCTTATTTATCT
>JARROY010000022.1:0-19381 GCA_037383445.1 Anaerolineales bacterium
CATGGACTTGCAGGAGCTTATGTTGTATTAACCGACTACAAACAGATATCTAAATTTAAAAAATTAATTGCAGCTGTTGTGGTTGTGGTTGGAATTGCTGCTTTTGTTTGGGGATCCCTCCGGCAATTGCCATTAGGGCTGAAACAACCATTACAGAATAAAACAGACTCTTCCGCTTTTCTGTTATCTTGAACCAATTGACCAACAACAATCTAACACCATCAAATGCATGGTATATTACCGCCGCCAAGAGAGCAATTTCCAAAATTTTAAACAAATCTGTTTGTAAAAAATTTAATCGTTCATTAAAAGCACCTGGACTATTCAGTGAAGATCCAATCACCCATATATGAAGGAGCAGGTACAAAACTAAAGCCACTCCTGTAAATCGGCGTAACACAAAACTCAAAAAACCAGTTGTTTTATACATTCGTTACTCCTCGCTATTCTCTACCCTCTCTCTGATTGATAATTGCCTTTGTTTCTTTGTTTCTTCAAAAGCCAATCGTTTTACAGCTAATTTACGCAAGGTTTCGATGGCTTTTGTGGGATCCAAATTTTTCGGACAAGCATCAATGCAGTTAAAAATTGTGTGACACCGGAAAGCTCCTTCATGTGTACCAACTTCTAACAGTCGCTCTGAAACACCCTCATCCCTTGGATCTATTACTCGCAAGAAACTCTTTAGCAAGGCATGGGGGCCGATATAGTTTTCACTCGTCCCAACAACTGTACAAGCAGAATAGCAGGCACCACACATGATGCAAGTTTCAGCAGAGTTCAGTGCTGCTACTTCTTCGGGGCTGACTCGATATTCCTTTTCAGGCGAAACTGAATTTGTGATAAGCCATGGTTTTACACGCAAATACTGCTCCCAAAACTTGGTCCGATCGACTACAAGGTCTTTTATTATTGGCAAATACGGAAGCGGTCGGATGGTGACAACCCCTCTGCGATTAATATGTTCCTGGAGTGGTGAATTACACACCAACATATTTTTTCCGTTAACGTTCATCGCACAGCTTCCGCAGATAGCATGGCGGCAAGACCGGCGGTAAGTTAGGCTTCCTTCTTGGTGCGATTTGATCTCATGTAAAGCATCTAGTAATGTAGTATCGCGGGTATAGGAAACCACAAAATTTTGAAAATAGGGTTTTTTATCTTTGTCAGGATTGAAACGTTGGATACGTATAGTTGCTTTCTGGAAATTATTTTTCTCTGTCATCGTTTCATTCCTTAGTATTTTCGTTCCTGAGGTGGATATTTCTGCCAATCAATATTTACTGGCTTGTATGAAAGATCAGGCAAGGTCTCTTCATCCACTTTTTTCGCTAATGTATGCTTGAGCCAAGATTCGTCATCCCGCTTGGCATAATCTGTGCGGTAATGAGCCCCACGACTTTCTGTCCTCGCTAAGCCCCCAAATACCACCACCTCACTAAATGTCAATAAATGTTCGGTTTCAAGTGCCGCAAGTAGTTCTGTATTGAAACGTTTTCCCTTGTCCATAATGCCAGCTTGTTTGAATCTCGATTTGAGAACCTGAATATCATTTAGAGCAATTTCCATCTTAGCTTTATCCCTGAAAACACCCATATTTTCCATCATGGTCGTTTTCAGCGATTGGGCAACATCCTCGATATTTTCATCTCCTGGATTTTCCATAAAATCCTGAATGCGTTTTCTGTTTTTTGCCACCGGATCACCAGATACCGGTTTAAGTTCAGCACCACTTTGGATAAATTTCGCCATCTCACGACCAGAGCGCCGACCAAATAATGATGCATCTAAAAGGCTGTTGGTCCCCAAACGATTTGCCCCATGCACGCTCACACACGCGCACTCCCCTGCCGCATAAAACCCGACCACAGGGATATTATCTGCTCCAGTTACAACTTGCCCATTCACATTTGCTGGTATTCCTCCCATGCTGTAGTGAGCAGTCGGTTGGATTGGTGCAGGTTCATCAATGATATCCACGCCCAAAAACTCCATGGCCAACGTCCTCACTTGGGGAAGGCGTTGTAAAATCTTATCCTTTCCAAGATGAGTCATGTCAAGATAAATACCCTTACCATCAGGTCCTATTCCCCTTCCATTATCTATTTCAGTTTGTTCCGAACGGCTTACAAGATCTCTTGGGGCTAATTCCATTTTATCCGGAGCATAATTCTCCATGAAGCGTTCCCCCAAATTATTCCTCAAGTAACCACCTTCCCCTCGACAAGCCTCAGACATTAATATGCCATGCTTATAAATACCGGTTGGATGAAACTGGACAAACTCCATATCCATGAGTGGGATTCCAGCATTATAAGCAATCGCCACACCATCGCCGGTATTTGCATAGGCATTCGACGTAATTTTCCATGCCCGACCATAGCCACCCGTCCCGAATAAAACTGCTTTTGCCCTCATCAAGTGAAGCTCACCAGTCAGGACATCCATCGCCACAATCCCACGACAGATGTTATCTTCAACGATTAGATCCATGCAGTACCATTCACTGTAAAATCTCACCCCATTCTTCAAACACTGCTCATGAATGGTATGTAAAAGCACATGCCCCGTATAATCGGCAGCATAGTTTGCTCTGGGTGCACTATGTCCTCCAAATCTCCTCTGAGCAATTCTTCCATCTTTTGTACGGCTAAAAACACATCCCATATGTTCATATTGATATATGATTTCGGGGGCTTCTTTGACCATAATTTCAATTGCATCCTGATCCCCTAACCAATCCGACCCCTTAATGGTATCGAACATATGCAATTCCCAACTATCGATCAACTCATCTCCGGGAGGAATTTGCTCAAGGGGACCTCGTGGTCCGGTTTCGGCAACCGGCCTGACATTATTTAGCGAGGCTGCAATTCCTCCTTGTGCAGCTCCACTATGAGACCGTAATGGATGTAGTTTGGATATTACTGCAACGTCCTTAACCCCATTTTTGGCTGCCTCCATCGCTGCCCAGGAGCCAGCCAATCCTGCACCAACGATAATCACATCATGCACTATCTCTTCGCTCATTGTTTATCCTTTATTGTTGGTTCAATCTGCTTTACCAGCAAATAGAGAATAAACCGTAAAATAAGACCTTAATAGTTGCATCTGTCCCTAATCTGTTGGGGAGATTGTCCCTTCTCAATCCATTACATTGGCCCAGTAAAAATAATTCTCAAAAGTAAGTGACAGTAAATAGGTTGATTATTTTCTTTGATTATTGAGACAACTCTGACCAAACTTGGAGTGCAGAGGCTACACTCCAAGCCTGGGCAATACAACCACGAGGTGTGTGAGGGTAATCTCCGTCGAAAATTTCACTTATGGAACCTAATCCATGATAATTTATTTGATCAACAAATTCTCTAAGGTAGCGATGTACATATTCGCGATCACCAAAAATCCGCAAATAACTAGAAAGATAGGGTCCAATTAGCCATCCCCAAATAGTTCCCTGGTGATATGCGGTATCTCGGTCCCAAATATCTCCACCATATTTTCCAACATAATTTTTTTGGTTTGTAGCTAGACTTCTTAAGCCAACAGGTGTGAGTAAATATTGTTTACAAGTCAATAAAATCTTTTTTTGCCTTTCAATAGATAAAGGAGGGAAAGATACAGAAACAGCTAAAACTTGATTTGGTCGCAATGTATCGTCATCCCCGTTTGTGCCATCCAATACATCAAAACAATAATCAAAATCTTGGTTCCAAAATCGTTCAAAAGACTGGCAAACGCGTCTTGCGATATTGTTATAATATTCAACCTCTTCCCCTAAAATTTTAGCAAATTCTGCCATAATTATCAACGCAGAATGCCATAATGCGTTTATTTCAATTGGCTTACCATCTCTTGGGGTAACAACATACCCATTCACCTTTGCATCCATCCAGGTTAATTGGACTCCAGATTCTCCACCACTTAAAAGCCCATCATTTGGATCCATTTTGATATTAAACCGGGTCCCTTTAATATGATATTCAATGATGTTTCCAAGAATTGGGAATAGTTCTTTAATTAAACCCAGTGCTCTCCTTGGATCAATCCCTGAAATGGCTTTGTATGTTTTATATATCGCCTCAAAATACCAGAGAGTTGCATCTATGGTGTTATATTCCGGCTCCTCACCTAAATCTGGAAATCTATTGGGCAGCATACCTTGATCCACGTATTTAGCAAACGTTCTTAGAATGCTCTCAGCTAGATCAAATCGTCGAGTTGATAAAGCAAGCCCAGGAAGGGCGATCATGGTATCTCTTCCCCAATCACTAAACCAAGGATAACCTGCAATTACCGAATATCCATCTTCTTTCCCAATTGATCGTTCTACAACAAACTGGTCTGCAGCTAATACTAATTGTTGGATCCAATTTGGAGCATTTTCTTGCTTGCTTTTTAATAATAAGGAAAACTCGCGATCTTTCCTCCTACTATAGGCACTTAATCCGTCAATGTCAGCATATGGGTTAGTAGTAATAACTGCGGTCAACGACTGTCCAGGATGTAATTTACTAGACAAAAAACCGCGTTGATAAAAAGAAGAGTGAGCATCCATTCCCCGGTAGTCTTCTTCAGATAAATAACACACACATTCCTTACCATTCTTTGAACTTATTCCAGAAGAGTTGGATAACATAAAATATTCTTTTGCTTTCTTATCAGCTTTTACACTCAATCCATTTTTTTGAATCCTAAGCGTATAAGGAGAGGAAATTTTATTTGTGTGATGAAAATCCGAATAACAACAATATGCTTCTAGGTTCAAAATAATTTCATCTTCACCAGCAAGATACGTATAGAGCACATATGTTGTATTCTCGCCCTGTTCCATCCAAATCTGTTTTCTAAACACAGCGTTGTCAAATTTAAATGTCCAAGTGGGAATACTCCCATCCAAGTGGAAACGACTCAGACCATCACAACCAGCTTGAATTTCTGTCTCCCCCTCATTTAGTTGGCATAGGTTGCTGGAAAAAGCAAAACGTTGACCTTTGTACTGCACCACCTCATCAAACTTTGCCAACATATTTACTCGTTTAACCGGAGGATCCAATGCCGCAATTAAATACCCATGGTACCTTCGAGTCAATAGACCTGAGACAGTCCCTGAGGCAAAACCACCAATCCCATTCGTTACCAACCATTCCATTTTTGAAAGTTGATTTACATCTATAAATTTAATATTTTTATCAACCACTTCTTTTACTCCTCAGAGCTGAGCCTAAATGTAATCTTAATAAAATTCATTTTCATTTATAACATTCTAATGCTATACTTTGTTAACTCCATTGTGATAATCTATACAAAGAGGCCAGATGTGAGCACCAAAATTAAAATTTTACTGGCAGATGATCATCGGATCGTTAGGGAAGGAATTCGATCTCTGCTGGAGAAGAGCGACATCTTAGAAGTTATCGCTGAAGCTGAAAATGGCCGTGAAGCTGTTCAATTAGCGAAAGAAATGTGTCCTGATGTAATTCTGATGGATATCGCAATGCCGTTGCTGAATGGACTTGAGGCAACCCACCAAATTAAAAGAGACTGTCCTGAAATTAAAGTCCTAGCTTTAAGTGTTCATGACGATGAAGAATATATTCGGCAAATGCTTGCATCAGGTGCGATGGGATATATTACAAAATACGCAGCTACGGACGAGCTAGTACAGGCAATAGTGACAGTTTATCAGGGTGAGATGGTTCTATCCCCTGCAATTACCAGATTGGTCGTTGAAGATTATCTTAGATGGGCAGATATCCAACAAGATAGCCCTAATAAACTTACTCCACGAGAAAGAGAAGTTTTACAATTGATCGCAGAAGGACATAAAAACAAAGAGATTTCAGATATCCTGAAGATTTCAATTAAAACCGTAAAAGCTCATCGAAATAATTTAATGCAAAAATTAGATCTTCACACACAGGGGGACCTAATCAAATATGCAATCCAAAAGAAAATTATAGAAATCTAGACTAGGTACTAAATCAACATAAAATAAGCCTTTTTACTTAGGTATCTTAGGCTTTAACAATATGACGGATCGAGATTTTTCCTATATTGTGAAATTATGAACGTTCATTTTTTCACATAGTTTCATTAAAGGAGTCTCGATGAATCAATATTTATTGCGATTTCTGAAAATCTCAATTATCCTCGTATTCGTTCTATGCACCATAATTTTACTCACAACGCAGGCACACGCAGATCGAATGAGAGACGCCGGATATTCCCTCGAGGCCATGCAGGAAGGTCCAAATTGGGGAATTGTCGAACAAGCATCAAATTCTGAAATTAAGGGTGCACTCCCCCCATTACCTGAACAAGACGAATGTCTACACTGTCATATTAGTGGCTCCAATGAAAGTTTATGGACCCCTTTAGTAAGGTGGACATCATTTGGATTAGTTGGTATTGTGGCAGCATTTGGCATCACAAGAAGTGCATGGGTCTGGAGGAAAAAGAAAGCCTGGGTTCCAATTACAGCAAAGGTGGCAAGTTGGGTGGATGATCGATACCAGACAAAAGAAATCATGAGCAAAGTCCTTAATAAGCCTGTTCCAGACTGGGCTACTCGCTGGTGGTATTGCCTGGGAGGAATTACAGCTTTTCTATTTATCATCCAGGCAGTCACTGGGATTATGCTCGCATTTTACTATCAGCCCACACCCGAACAAGCTTATTCAAGCATTCAGTATATCGAAAACGAAGTCTTGTTTGGAGCAAGTATTCGAGCCATTCACCATTGGGCTGCAAATGGTATGGTTGTGATGTGTATCGCTCATATGTTTAGAGTTTTCATCTTGGGAGCTTATAAACCGCCTCGTGAACTAAATTGGAGCAGCGGTGTAATCCTATTTATCGTCACTATGGGGTTTGGTTTTACGGGGTATCTTCTTCCTTGGGATCAAAGAGCTTATTGGGCTACAACCGTTGGTACAGAAATCGCTGGGGGAATCCCAGACATCGGAGAACTCATCCTTGTATTTCTCCGGGTCGGTTGGGGAATTACTTCCGCAACACTCAGCAGATTTTACGCGCTGCACATCATTGTACTGCCAATCATGGTCATCGTGATGATGGGCATGCACTTTTTGATGATCCGCAGACAGGGATTAAAAAAACCCCTCTAAAAAGGAGGATGCAATGGCACAAAATACGGACGAACAAAAAACTATTCCGTTTTATCCAACGCATATCAAATCCGAGATACGCGTGGTATGGATTCTAATTGGCATTGTAGTAGTCATCGGCATGATCGCCCTTTTTAATCCAGTTGGTCTCGAAGAACCCGCTGATCCGATGGTGACTCCAGACCACGTAAAGCCGGAATGGTATTTCCTGGCACTTTATCAATTATTGAAATACATACCCAAAACGATTGGGGTTCTAATTCCAATAGTTGGTGTGCTACTTCTCCTAATTTGGCCATTTTTTACAAAAGTACATGACAGTAAACAAAAGATGAGATTAAGGATGATCGGCAGTGCAGTCTTTATCATCATCGTAATCGCTATGACAATTTGGGGATGGTACAGCTGAGGAAAAGTTATGAAAAGCATAACAAGAAAAGGATTTTTAAAATTGACGAAAAATGTCCTAACAACTTTAGGACTTGGGGCTATTCTTACACCCATAATTGCTTATTTTTATCCGGCAAAATTGGAGGAGATTCCTTCTGAACCTGTATCTGCAGGCGAAGTAGATGATCTCCCAATTGGAAAATCCAAAACCATCCGGTTTGGGAGGTACCCTGCAATCATCCTCAACACTCAAACTGGTTTAAAAGCTTACTCCGCAGTGTGCACTCATTTTGCTTGTATCACGAAATGGGATGAGAGTATTGGCAAAATTGTTTGCCCCTGCCACGATGGATATTTTGACCCGGAAGATGGTAGTGTGATCTCAGGTCCACCACCCACGCCATTGGAAAAATTGTCAGTTGAAGTGCGGGATAATACCATTTATGTCAGTGCTGGAGGTGAAGCATGACTACTGAATCATCGTACCAAAAAACCTCGACAGGAACTACCAAACCCACTACAACTCTCTTGCTAAAAGATTTTGTCACCCATGTTTTAGGGCAAGTTCGAATTATTAAAAAGGCATACCCAGGGATCATGCATTTTCTGATTTTTTGGGGAATGACATTGCTTACCCTTGGTCATGTGATCTTATTGATGCAAATGAATCTGTTTATGCCTTTTGTTCTCAATTTTCCTAAAGGAAACACTTATTTAGTTTTTGAAACCATTTCAGATTTTGCAGGTCTTGCGCTTCTAGCTGGTATTGTGTTGGCATTAATAAGACGCCTCTTTGTTCGTCCTGCCTATCTTGAAACCAGATGGGATGATTACTATGCTCTGGCAATTCTTGCAATCATCCCTGTAATGGGCTATGTAAACGAAGCCATTCGGATTACAGCCACAAACCCAGACTGGGCATCTCGCTCCCCAGTGGGCAATCTATTTGCAAATTGGTTTCAAAATTTGGGGCTTACAGCTGAATCGGCAACCAATCTACATTTTCCTTTTGTCATCCTCCATGCTTCTATTGGATTATTATTTCTGGTCAGTATTCCTTTCACAAAACTCCGACATTTAATCGTGACACCTCTAAATATTCTCCTTCGCCCAAAAAGGAAGTATGGGGAATTAGACACCATCGAGGATATTGATAATGCTGAAATTTTAGGCGCTGGGAACATCGAGGAATTTGAGAGTTGGCAATTACTTTCCTTTGATGCATGTCTTCGATGTGGACGCTGTGAGGACGCCTGTCCTGCCACAACAGTTGGAATGAAATACTCGCCAAGAGAATTAATCCAAACACTACGTGATACCTTGCAACAAACAATGGTAAAACCTACAAATGGGAATGGCGATACCAGAAACCTACCGGATATTTTTGGTGATGAGTACTGCTGGTCCTGCACCACATGCGGTGTTTGCACAGTTATTTGCCCTGCATTTGTTAATCCAGTAGACCAAATCATATCACTTCGTCGCTACCATGTCCTTTCAACTGGAAAGATGCCCAAAACAGTTGGGGAGACTCTCCGCAACATGGAGCGGCAAGGGAACCCTTGGGGATTACCTCCACAAGAAAAAACCAAATGGGCAGATGGGATAAATTTACCGATCATCGATCCAGCACAAGAAGTTGATGTATTGCTTTTCTTTGGCTGTGCGATGGCATTTGACGAAAGAAATAAGAAAATTGCTCGCTCCATTGTTAAATTACTTGAACAATTAGAAATTAATTTTGCCACACTGGATCTTGAAGAAGCTTGTTGTGGAGAAACTGCAAGAAGAATGGGGCATGAATACCTGTTCCAAGTCATGGCTGAGCAAAACATTGAAATATTCAATGAGTTCAAATTCAAACGCATTGTCACACCCTGCCCACACTGTTATAACACCTTCAAAAACGAATATCCTCGTTTTGGAGGGAACTTCCAAGTCCAACATTTGAGCGAGCTTTTGCATGAACATCTCACTCGACTCGATCACCAATCAACAAATGGTCATAAAGCCACATTCCATGATCCTTGCTACCTAGGACGTTACAACGATGTATTCAAAGCCCCCCGAGATCTACTCAAGTCGGCCAATCTAACCACTGTTGAAATGAGACACCACGAGGAAAACAGTTTTTGTTGTGGTGGTGGTGGTGGCCAGATGTGGATGGAAACCGATCCCAATACCCGAATAAATCATAAACGGCTTGAGGAAGCTGTGGAGACTGGAGCAGACCTGATTGTTACTGCTTGTCCGTACTGCTTGACAATGTTTGAGGATGCCATTGGCGCCAAGGGATATCAGAATCAAATTGAGGTGATTGATTTAACAGAAGCCTTGATGCGAGAAAGGATTAAATAAGATGAGGAAATCTTGGATAGTAGAAACTGAAGGGAAACCTCTCCAAGCAGTAAATAATTTGTTTATTGAACTTTGGCAGGGATTAAAAATTCAGCACATGCTGCTTCCATTGAAGGATCCCGAAGAAAACACATGGTCCACGGAAGAAATATCAGATCCTAACTTTTTACATCGTTCCAATCCATTTACACCATTAATGTTAGAGAATATTGCCCAAAAAATTCCTGCATTTCAAAATGCACATCCTGGGGAAAAAATTGCTGTTTTACTTCGGCCTTGTGAAATTAGTGCGTTAAATAAAATCAATCAAAAGGTCAGTTTGGACAGAGAAAACCTAGTGATATTCTGTGCCGATTGTTTAGGTACTTACCCATCGGATGAATTCTCCTGGCGAGCAGAACGAAAAGGATCTCATGAAATCCTTACCGAAGAAAACCTAAAATTCTCTAAGCTTGGCGGCATCTCCCATTATCGCTACAGATCATCCTGCCAACTATGCAAAAGTCCGATAGCTAACCAAGCTGACATAAACATAAATATCGCCGGAATTCCTGTGAGGCATGTAATCATGGTATCAACTTACAATGGCCTCAATAAACATATTCAAATGGATGATTTCACCGATGGACAAGCTTCAGAAGAGATCATTGCCCTCCACGACCAAATTAGTGAAAAGATGATTTATAGAAACGAACAAACCCGGAACCGTTTGTCCGAAGCATTGGTTGATAATACCCAGCTGAATTTAGACAGTCTTGTTGAGCAACTGAATGAATGCGGAGAATGTCAAAACTGTATCGATGTTTGCCCAATCTGCAATCTATTCGATTTTTCACGTGACGAGGATGGTTCAATTTCACGGAAGGTGGTTGCTGATTGGATGGTAGAATGCGTTGGTTGTGGCATGTGTGAACAGGCTTGCTTGAAGCATAAACCGTTAGCAGTTATATTTTCAGTTGTCCACGATCAACTTGAGATGATCAATTCATAAATGAGATTTTCCGATGATAAAAAAAGCGTTCAGAAAAATTGAACGCTTTTTTTCGACGAGGTTAACCTTCAAAGTAATAGGCAATTCCTAATGTTCCTGGACCGGTATGAACCCCAAGAACAGAACTCAATTTAGATACAATCAACGTCATTGGAGTATAAGTTCTTAGGAAATTCTCTTTCAACTGTTCTGCGTCTCCTTCTGCAACCCCATGGAATATAGTTAGATTAATGTCTTTTTTGCCTTTTGCATCTTCCTCGAAAATTGAAAACATGGTTTGAACTGCTTTCTTTTTAGTTCTAACAGAATCGAGAGAATCGATTTTCCCATCGACAAGTTCAAGAATTGGCTTCAAAGATAGTAAGGACCCTAACAACCGTTTTGCCCCACCTATTCGCCCCCCTTTGTGTAAATACTCAAGTGTATCCACAACGAACATAACCCTGATTTTGCCTATTAAGGATCGGGCTGCACCAACCACCTCTTCGATTTCCCCACCGCTTTTAGCAACTTCAGCCGCCTTCAGCACCAGGAACCCTAAAGCCATGGTGGTTAATCGTGAATCCACAACTTCAACAGAGAAATCTCCCACCATATCTTTGGCAGCCATGGCAGAAGCGATTGTTCCACTTAAATCAGACGAGATCAATATAGCAACTACACCTTCATAATCATCAGCTAACTTCAGAAACAAAGACTTAAAGGCACCGGCAGACGGTTGGGAGGTGGTTGGCAGTTGACTTTCGGTTTGTAATTTTTTGTAAAATTCTTCTGCAGAAATCTCTACATTGTCCAAATAACTTTTATCATCCCAGTTCACGTTTAGGGGAATGACGTGAATATCGTATTTATTTAATAAATCATCAGGGATATATGCTGTTGAATCAGTAACCACCGCAATTTTGGCTTTTGCCATTAAAACCTCCGTTAGCCATCTCCATGTATCTTCACACATCCTCTCAATACCCAACTCGGCTCTCCAATTTAACTCCCGATTTGCCTTGCTTGGATCCGCATAACTTTCAGCAATGTCACCCGGTCTTCTACCAACTACTTCAAATGGAATGTCCCTCCCGGCTGCCTTTGAAAAGGCTTCAATTATTTCCATAACACTGTACCCGCGCCCAGTGCCTAGGTTATATATGATTCGACCTGGTTTCTTCACGATTTCCTTTAAAGCTGCCAGGTGTCCTTTTGCTAAATCGACCACATGAATATAATCCCGCACCCCAGTACCATCAACCGTAGCGTAATCATTGCCAAAAACCTTAACTTTCTCTAACCTTCCTACTGCCACCTGAGAAATAAATGGCATCAGGTTATTTGGAATCCCATTCGGAGCTTCTCCAATCAAGCCAGAAGGGTGAGCGCCAACAGGGTTAAAATAACGCAAAATTACTACATTCCAATTTGGATTAGCGGTTTGAAGATCAAGTAATATTTGCTCAATCATCAATTTTGTGTGTCCATATGGATTTGTGGGATGAACAGGAAAATCTTCGCGGATAGGTATCTGGTGAGGGTCTCCATAAACTGTTGCCGAAGAACTGAAGACAAAATTTCCCACGCCAAATTCAACCATTAAATTACATAAATTCAACGTACCAATAATATTGTTTGTATAATATCTCAGTGGAATTTCTACCGATTCACCAACTGCTTTTAAAGCCGCAAAATGGATCACCGCATCAAAATGTTCATTATTAAAAACTTCTCTTAGAGCATCTTCTTCACACAAATCTACTTGATAAAACCCAAATTTTTTTCCCGTTATAGTTTCTATTCGATTTAATGATTCTTTACTACTGTTTGAGAAGTTATCAACCACAACTACATCATATCCATTATCAAGTAACTCAACACATGTATGGCTGCCAATATAGCCAGCCCCTCCTGTGACCAAGATTTGCATGCAAAATCTCCTTTCATGCTTTAGAATCATCTCAACTATACCTCAGGCTAAATAATGGCGCAATATCGGAAAAATCTTAAAAGCTTTCATATACTTTGTGGTAACATGTCGCTGTAAAATTTATCCTCCATCATTCCTCCCAACAAATTGGAAATCAAATTTATCAAATGAGAAAATTATTTAAGTTAGCCATCATCATAATTGCATTAATAATCATCCTGCCAAAAGATGCACATGCAGCCCAGAGCAAGAAAGTAAGTTACAACTTGTCACTTAGTAGTAGTGATGTAATTGCTGCAATTAATGGATACCGGCAACAAAACGGGATCGCTCCATTGACACCGAACGCTTTACTAAATAGTTTGGCACAAGGTCAAAGCGACTACCAGGCTGCTATTAATACTGTTACGCACACTGGTCCGGGAGGAACTACCCCTCAAGAAAGGGCGACTGCTGCCGGTTACGGCGATGGAAATTATTTTTACTTATCAGAAATTATTTATGGTGGATATAACCAAACGGTCCAAAATGCACTTTTTTGGTGGCAAAATTCATCTTTACACAATAGCATCATGCTGGATGCAAAATACACTGAAGTTGGAGCTGGTGTAGCAAGTACAGGAGAATGGACATACTTCACCGCTGTGCTCGGAGGTCCAACAGGCGATTCTTCTACTGGCGGGGGCGAAGAACCTGGAGGTACCGGTTCAGGTGAAAACCCTCAATCCACCCAGCCGGCTCCAGCCATAATGCCAGTCCAAAAAGCCACACCCCAATCAGATGGTTCAATCATTCATACTGTACTTACTGGTCAAACTTTATGGACAATTGCAGCTGTTTACGATATCGAACTCCAGACGTTGTTGGACAACAACAACCTCAATCAGTACTCCTACGTATTCCCGGGAGACAAAATTATTATTCGACCACCTGGGGTATATGAAAACCCTAAGATTACCCTTACCCCGACTGATAATGCAACAAACTTACCAGAAAGCATTACTCCAACAAAAATTCCTTCACAAGTTTTAGGTTTACCATACAGTTCATCGATATCCACAGCAACCCAGGGGGCACCAACCAGTACGGTCGCTGGAGATGCATCCGTACTCAACCCAACCTCATTACCATCGAATTCCGGATTGCTACCAGAGGATCCTTTGGCGCGAAACCTTATCATTGGAGCTTTTATCATTCTAATCATCGTTTTAATGGGCAGTATGTTTATCCAAAAACCCGGTGAGAGACCTCAAAAAGATGATCTATTGGAATGATAAAATACTCGTGGTTCCCATCTACCTGCCTTGATCTAACCATTAATATTTGGGGGATTTTTCACCACATGTGATAAAGAAAACTGAATAACTCTTAATCCTATTGTTTATTTAGAACAAGATTTTGGTTTTATTCACAAACTTGTTATACTTGGGTAAAAAATATCCTTAGGAAGATTTATGCCATTTACCTCCCTTGTTACCGCAAACAAACTCCGCCAAAATTTATCAGATCCAAATTGGCGCATTATTGACTGTCATTTTGAACTTAATTCACCTGATGCCGGTCAGAACGCCTATAAAAAAGAACACATCCCGGGCGCTATCTATGCGCATTTAGATCATGATTTAGCTGGTGAGGTTATACCAGGAAAAACTGGGCGTCACCCTTTGCCCAAGATTGATATTTTAGTTAAACTTTTCTCATCTTGGGGTATTGATGAAGAAGTTCAGGTGGTAGTTTACGATAACCGAGGTGGTGGAATCGCAGCCAGACTTTGGTGGCTGCTAAAATGGCTAGGACATACAAAAGTCGCTCTTTTGGATGGCGGGCTAGATGGCTGGAGAAAATCTGGATATCCACTTGAAAGCGGCATCCCACATCTCAAATCCCGGTTATTTCACCCAAATCCAAACCCAGATATGATCATCACTGTTCAAGAAATAGAAACTTTTTCTAATTCAAAATATGTATTGGTTGATTCTAGGGCGCCGGAAAGATATCGAGGAGAGGTTGAACCGATTGATAATGTCTCTGGGCATATCCCGGGTGCCATTAATGCTCACTATATGGAAAATTTGGACCAGAATCAAAAATTTTTTTCAAAAGAAATATTAGAATCAAAATTTTTATCACTAATTGGTCGAAAATCTTCCCAAAATGTGGTCTTTTACTGTGGTTCGGGGGTTACCGCTACACAAAATATCCTGGCAATGTATTACGCGGGTCTGGGTATGGCGAAATTATATCCAGGGTCATGGAGCGAATGGATTACAGATCCCAACAGACCAGTTGAAAAATCTTAAATCATGATCCATATACAGCAAATATTTGTATTTAGATGAAAATTAAAAGGATACCCGATGGAAAAAATAATTCAGGAAAAAACGAAACAAGCAGTTACCGTTCTGAAAGAACTTGATATTGATTTATGGATCACATTTACAAGGGAAACCTCTGCCGGTGGAGACCCTGTTTTACCTTTGATTTACGGCCGAGATCTCACTTGGCAAAGCGCACTCATCTTTAGCAAACATGGGGAACGCATCGCAATTGTAGGCACCTTTGAAGAAAATACTGCTCTCAGGACACAAGCTTATGACAGGGTAATTCCATACAATGAATCCATCCAACCTCATTTGTTAGAAGTTATTAACGATCTCGATCCCAAGTCAATTGCGATTAACTATTCTATGGATGATGTTTATTCCGATGGACTTGGCTATGGACTATACCAAGTTTTGTTGAGATATTTAGACGGTACATCTTTTATCGACAGATTAATTCCAGCGGAAAAAATTATTCGCACTCTACGAGGAAGGAAAACCAAATCAGAGATCAATTTGATAAAATCAGCCATTGAAACCACTGAAGAGATTTACGATTTGATTTTTCAAAATGTAAAACAAGGTATGAGCGAGGTTCAAATCGCGAAAATTATGCACAATGAGATCGAACTTCGTGGGATTAAACCATCATGGGAGAAGGACCATTGCCCGATCGTCAATGTAGGACCAGAAAGTCCTGCCGGGCATGTTAGCCCAACTTCGCTCCAACTTGACCCTGGACAATTGATTCATTTTGATTTCGGGGTAAAACAAAACCAATACTGTTCTGATATCCAAAGGTTAGCCTATTTACCGTCAAGGCAGAATCCTAATCCGCCAGAAAACATTCAAAATGCTTTCCATACTGTTGTTCAAGCGATAGAAAAAGCTGTCCTGGCAATGAGACCAGGAGTTCTGGGTAGAGAAATTGACGCAGTAGCACGCAAAGCGATTACTGAAGCTGGTTATCCAGAATTCAAACATGCCACAGGCCACCAAGTAGGCAGACAAACCCATGATGGTGGAGGAATCATAGGTCCTCTATGGGAACGTTACGGAGACACGCCAAACTGGCCTTTAGAACCAGGGCAGGTGTATACGATCGAGCCAAGCATTATTGACCCTGCCATTGGGGTGGTTGGAGTGGAAGAAATGGTACTAGTAACAGATAATGGGGCCGAATATTTATCTTCCCCACAAAAAGAATTGGTTATCCTACAGTCATGAAAGAGAAATCATCACCATTACCAAGTCAAAAACGCATTGCCCTGGTTGCCCACGATGGGCGCAAAAAAGATCTGCTTGATTGGGTAAAATTCAACAAGACAACCCTTAGCACTCATTTTCTCTATGGGACTGGTACAACTGGGAAAATTATTGCTGAAGCCACTGATCTGCCGATAAAGCGGTTGATTAGTGGGCCATTAGGTGGCGATCAGCAAATTGGAGCTATGATCGCAGAAGGCAAATTGGACATTTTAGTTTTCTTTTGGGATCCCCTTGAGCAGCAGCCACATGATCCAGATGTAAAAGCCTTATTAAGGATTGCTGTTCTTTATAATATTCCAACCGCATCCAATAGGGCCACTGCAGATTTTATTATCAGCTCTCACTTATTATCAGATAATTATGAGCGCATCCTACCTGATTACCAGCAAAGACTAGATGACGCGAAGAATGAATATGATTGATACACTTACTAATATCCCTGGTATAAAAGTAGGCCATGCCTCTGACTTTGTAGGGATTACAGGCTGTACTGTTATTCTTTGTGAGGACGGGGCTGTAGCGGGTGTTGACCAACGTGGAGGCGGTCCTGGCACACGGGAAATTGCCTTATTAAATCCAGTTAATCACGTGGAAAAAATTCATGCAATTCTTTTAGCTGGGGGGTCCGCTTATGGATTGGATGCAGCTGCTGGCGTTATGCAGTTTCTAGAAGAAAATAATATCGGATATCAGACAGGAATCGCACGCATTCCGATTGTACCCGCAGCAATTTTATTCGATTTAAACATAGGGAATCCTAAGGCAAGACCTACACCCGAAATGGGTTATATGGCATGTAAAGGCGCATCCGTTGTTGATCCGGAACAAGGTAGTATTGGTGCGGGAACAGGTGCCACCATTGGTAAAATTATGGGGATGGCTTATGCCACAAAATCCGGGATTGGAATTGCATCGGTTAACCTTGAAGACGGACTTAATGTCGCAGCGATTGTTGCAGTCAATGCCATTGGTGATGTAATCGATCCTAAACAGGGGAAAATTATCGCTGGTGTTAGAGCAAATAAAAAATTTACCGGAGGAGAAAAAAACGAATCTAAGTTTTCAGATACTCTTAAAATCATGAAATCTCCGTTTGGCAAAACACTCTTTAATCAAGCGGAAAAAGCCAATACGGTAATTGGTGTTGTTGTGACGAATGCGAATTTTAATAAAACGTCGATGACAAAAATCGCCCAAATGGCTCAAAACGGTTTAGTCAGATCCATCAGACCTGCAAATACAATGCATGATGGGGATACTGTTTTTGCCCTATCCAGCGGAAAGAAAAATGCTAACATTAATTTGGTTGGGGCTTTAGCTGCTCAGGCTGTGGAAAAAGCCATCCTTAATGCAGTACGGAATGCAACTACTCTCGGGGGAATCCCGGCTATATCGGATTTATAATTCTTTATCGGGGAATAACTAATTATAGTAGATCATGCTTATGGTGTGCCAACTATAAGGGTCCAATATATTTCTAAGTCAGATCCCTCCAAATAAACATAACCCACACCGATTTGGGTGAAAGCAGCACTCATTATATTAGCTCTATGCCCGGTGCTGTTCATCCATCCTTGAACAACATCTTCAGCAGAAATGTATCCAGCAGCTATATTTTCACCAATTGCTGAAAAGGTATAATTTTGAAGCGCCATCCTTTGTTCAACATCCCCATTGGTTGGGCTGAGGTGGGAAAAGAATTGGTTACATGCCATATCTGCGCTATGTTGACGAGCAGCCTGGGTTAGGAGTGCATGCTCTGAAAGTAATGGTAAGCCTTCCTCGTTTCGTTCAGCGTTGATTAGTTGGATCACTTTAGTTTCAAAATTTTGATTGAATTCTGGTTTACAAAGCGAGACCTGATCACTTTCGGGTGTATTTTCTAAAATATTTGGGGAGGGTTGAGTAGGCGTCGGGGTCGTACTGATATCTTCATTAATTGGAGTCTCCGTGGGATTTTTTACAACTTCTGGCGATGAAATTTCAGATTCGGTGGAAATATAACCAATCAAAGTAGGTGAAATCGAGGCTTGTTCTTGGTCTTCTTTTAAAACCAGTTCTTCTGTGGGGTTTAGATCAGATATTGGGGTTATTCGGCTGATACCCCTGTGGGCGATTGAAATACCTTGAAAGGTCGAAATGTCTTGGGATTTAATGTCACTACATCCCACGAGAAAGATACCAAGAAGGAATATCAGAATTCCTAAATGTTTTTTTCTCATTAAAACTCCAAAAACAACAATAATTTTCTAATCTTAAAATAAATTATACTTAGTTGAAGCTTGAAATAACCATATGCTACCTTACAAAATTGTAAGGTTTATAATTTTTTTCTAGTAATAAATCAATTCTAGACATCTAAACCACCATCATTTAGACTTATATCATGAAATCAGACCTTCAGGTAACATCTCCAATCACAATATCGAATAAAGAAGCGCGTCAATTTTTATTAGATCATCATTTCTTACTGCCACCTAAAAAATTAACCATCAAGCAAATTGTCCCGCGTTTATTTTCCCGACTAGGTTGCATCCAATTTGATACGATCAATGTTGTCGGTCGAAATCCAGATCTTGTGCTCCAATCTAGGGTAAAAGATTATCATGAAGGCATATTAGATCAGCTGCTTTATCAAGATCGCCAGCTGATAGATGGGTGGGATAAAGTTGCATCAATCTATTCTGTTGAAGATTGGCCTTTTTTTGAGCGGCAAAGAAAACGGATGGGTAATTATAATCATCGTAGATCTCAAGATGCATCAATGGCAACTTCTAATATTCTTACGATGATAAAAGAAAACGGGCGCGCCTCGTCTTTAGATTTTAAGGATAGTTCAAAAACAGATTGGGCATGGGGACCCACAAGCGTTACTCGGGCTGCGCTGGAAATCTTATATGCCGAGGGAAGCCTTGGAATAAGCCATCGTGTAAATACTCGACGCTATTTTGATCTGATTGAAAGACTGAGTCCGGCGGAGATTCTTCATCAGCCAGACCCAAACATTACT
>JARROY010000023.1:0-15243 GCA_037383445.1 Anaerolineales bacterium
AGCAGCGGCCCGGCAAATAATCCGAGCTGCCCGAAGAAGAAAAAATAAGAAACGGAGGTTGTCTCCCGCCCTTTGAAGACTGTCCGGCCGATCAGGGTTGCCTGCATGGTGCCGGCCGGGTGAAAAACCCCTGACCCCAATCCGGCAACCACCAGAAGCACTAACCCGGCGGTTCCGGCGGTCAGCAGGCCAGCAGAATAGAACAATCCCATCCACAGAATTCCGGCAGCCATCACCCAGCGAGATCCGACCCGGTCGGCCAGGTATCCAAAAACCGGCTGGATCAGCGCGGCGGCGGCTGTATAGGCTGTACTGTAAATGCCTAATTGAGTGATGGATAGTCCTAATGGTACGCTCAGAAAAGTGAACAAGACCGGGCGCTGGCCGTTGAGTATGTCCACTGACAGATGGCCTAAAAGTGCAGAGAGGAAGATTGCGTTGGTAAGGATTGCCATGAGTCCCCCGAATATTGGGCTAATCTTTAGGGTGAGGTTTTTGCTGGTAAAGGCCCCGCTCCGCAATCACCCGGCGAACCGGTTCGGGTAGGTAAAAGCAGTATGGCCGGCCTTCCCGCACCCGCCGGCGAATCTGGCTGGAAGCGATCTCTAATAAGGGTGCTTCCACAAAGCGGATTTTCTCGCTGATGCCGGGAAAGGCTTTTTCAATCGGTGCCAGGTGGAGTTCGTCCTGCGGGCGGCGCATGACACCGATCAGGTCGCAGTTGGCGATGAATTCGGTTTCCTTGTGCCAGTCGTGCAGCAGGCCGACCAAAGAGTCCCCGCCCATCAAGTAGATCAGGATGTCGTCCGGGTGCTGCTCCTGCAAGATGCGCATCGTGTCGGCGGTGTAATGCGGGCCGGGCCGGTCGATATCGACGGTCGAGAGTTCAAACCCCGCGTGGCCTTCGATGGCAGCGGAAAGCATGGCAATGCGGTCGTCCAGGTTGGTCAATCTCAGGCCTTGCTTGTGAGGCGGGTCGGGGGTGAGCACGAAGAGCAGCAGATCTAATTCCAACTGGTACTGGGCTTCCGCCGCCAGGATCAGGTGTCCGAAGTGGGGAGGGTCAAACGTGCCGCCAAAAATTCCGATGCGCTTTGCTTTGGCCAAGACCTCAGTCCTCCCATTCCAGTTCAAAGTCGCCAACATACACGCTGTCCCCCGGTGTGACCCCCGCGTCTCTTAACGCCTGGTCGATCCCCAGGGTCTCTAGGATATGCTGGAAGCGGCGCACCGACTGGTCGTATTCCCAATAGGTCATGGCGGCGGCGCGTTCAATGGAAGCCCCATTGACGCGGTACCCACCGTCATCCTCGCGGCTGATGGTGAACTCGTTGGGGTCAGTCTCGTGCCGGTAGACCGGCATTTCTGCCACGGGGGCTGGTTCGGGCGTTTCGGCCAGAAGCTGTGCAGCCCGGTAAAGAAGCTGGCGCACATTCTCCCCGCTCACCGCTGAGATCAGCATCGGCTGTTTGATGCCGTGATCCTTGAACTGCTGTTCATACTCCGGCCACAGGTCACGTACAAAGGGGAGGTCGGCTTTGTTCAGGGCGACCACCTGAGGCTTCTTTCCCAGGTCTTCATCGAACAATGCCAGCTCAGTGTTGATCTGGGCGAAATCTGCCAGCGGGTCTTCCGACAGCCCATCCAGAATGTGGATCAGCACCCGGGTGCGCTGCACATGGCGTAAAAAATCGTGTCCCAACCCGACTCCCTGGTGGGCTCCCTCGATCAGGCCGGGGATATCTGCCAGGACAAGGGTGTTGTCTTCATCCAGGTTGGCCACCCCCAGGTTGGGCTGCAGGGTGGTGAAGGGGTAGCTGGCAATTTTAGGCTCCGCATTGGTGACAGAGGCCAGGAAGGTGGATTTGCCCGCATTGGGTACCCCCACGATCCCGATATCGGCAATCAGCTTAAGTTCCAGGCGGAGATTGCGCTCCTCGCCTGGTTCCCCACGTTCCCCGATGCGGGGTGCCTGGTTGCGGGAATTGGCAAAGCGGGTATTCCCACGCCCGCCGCGGCCGCCTTGGCAGACGACCAGCTGCTGGCCTACTTCCACCAGATCACCGATCACCTCTCCGGTATCGTCATCATAGACGATCGTTCCAGGCGGCACCTTGATCATCAAATCTTCGGCGGAGCGGCCGGTCTTATTGTTGCCGCCGCCGGGACGGCCGCTGTCTGCTCGGAAGATACGCTTATGCTGGAAAGGGAACAGGGTGTTGAGATGGCGCGAAACCACCAGGATGACATCGCCACCCCGGCCTCCGTCCCCGCCATCCGGGCCGCCGCGCGGTACATACTTCTCCCGCCTGAAATGCACCGCCCCGTCGCCGCCTTTGCCAGAGGCCACCAGTATCGTGATCTGATCGATAAACATAGCGAGGTATTATATCATGCTGGCCCTTGTGCAAGACTCTCAGAAAAACAGGGAGCGTGGGAAAATTTGCGGACATTCTTTATCTTTTCTGGTGGTCGAGTAGGCATCCTTTTGCCGTATCGAGACCACATCAACTCTTATCTAAATCTGTGGTCTCGATACACCCCGAGGAATGCACCCGGGGCACTCGACCAGCGGAAATTTTCAAGGATACCTGAAAATTTACCTTCTTTTGATTTGATCCAACCCGCATGGTGAGACGAGAAATGATATACTATCGTTTACGGAACTAAAATTAGACGCGGAGAGAATTATGAGACTAAATGATACTGTCAGGATTGAGGCCCCTATTGAAACCGTCTGGGCATTTATGACCAACGCAGATGAAGTCGCCCGCTGTGCGCCTGGGGTTGAATCGGTTGAAGAGATCGAAAAAGATAAAAAATATAAGGCAGTCGCATCGGTCGGTTTTGGCAATATCAAGGTCAAATTTACAGCCGATATTGAATTTGCTGAACTGCAAGAGCCCAATTACGGTAAGCTGATGGCTCACGGTACTGCTCCGGGGAGCGCGGCTGACGTGATGGTCGAGATGAAGTTTGCAGAAGCGGGCCCCTCTGCAACAGACTTTATCTGGGTGGCAGATATCACCATCATGGGGACCATAGCCGCACTGGCCAACCGCATGATGGGCAGTGTAACCAGGAAACTGGCCGGTGAGTTTTTCAACAACGTGAAGAAAAATATCGAAAAGTAAGTCATGACGGCAGATTTCCCCTCGATCGACAACTTGCAGGCCGCACTAAAAAAACACGACTATATTGCAGACCGCAGTCTAGCAACGGCGATTTACCTCGCCCTGAAAATGCAGCGCCCATTATTTCTGGAAGGTGAGGCCGGTGTGGGTAAAACCGAGGTTGGCAAAGTTGTCGCCGCTATCTTGGACACGGAGCTGATCCGTTTGCAGTGTTATGAAGGGCTGGATATCCATCATGCAGTTTACGAATGGAACTACACCCGGCAACTGCTCTCCATCCGCCTGCACGAGCACGACCAGACCAAACTGACGGAAGAAGATCTGTTCAGTGAGAATTATTTGATCGAACGTCCGCTGCTGCGCTCCCTGCGCAGCCCCTCCCAGACAGCCCTGTTGATTGATGAGATCGACCGCAGTGATGTCGAGTTTGAGGCTTTTTTGCTTGAAATCCTTTCCGATTTTCAAATCACTATCCCCGAAATCGGCACGATTCAGGCCGAGCAGATTCCAATTGTGATCATTACATCCAACCGGACGCGCGAAATCCACCCCGCTCTCAAGCGGCGCTGCATCTACCATTGGATCGATTACCCATCCTTTAACAAGGAATTGGATATCCTGACCATCCGATATCCACAGATCGAAAGCAAGCTTGCCGCCCAAATCACCAAGTTTGTGCAGGAACTCCGCCTGTCAGACCTGTATAAAACACCGGGCGTGGCAGAGACTCTGGATTGGGCTGCTGCATTGCTCTCTCTCAACCAACATGCGCTCAGTGCGGATACCGTTGAGGCAACCATTGGTGTGCTCTTGAAATATAGGGAAGATATCGAAACCATGAGCGGGGAAAAAATCTCGCGAATTTTATCCCAGATTGAAGAAAATGCCTGAAGCGAGTCGGGCATTTCCCGAAAACAAATTTATCTATAACCTGCTGGTGTTTGGGCAGGTGCTGCGTTCTGCTGGCATGGATATCCCGCCTTACCGTATGGGGGACGTGCTGTCTGCCTTGGAGTATATCGATATCACCAACAAGCAAGACGTCTATTATGCGCTGCGGTCATTGCTGGTCTACGACCATTTGGACTACCCGGTCTTTGAGCAAGCCTTTAATGAGTTTTGGAAAGCCTGGCAGCATCGCTGGCGGGCGATGTCGCTTCCCCCGGTGAAAGCCCCGCACCGCCCAAAGCTTGAGTCACAATCCACTGGAGAGGCAACCTCTGCCGATCCGCTCAGTGGATCAAAAGACCAACCTTCCTCTCCTGAGATGCTGGTGGCCCGGACGACCTACAGCCAGAATGAACTCTTGCGACAGAAGGACTTTGCCGCACTGACCCCACAGGAAACCCAGTCCGTTTACCGTCTGATTGAAACGTTAGACTGGACGCCAGCCGAAAGAAAGACCCGCCGATTCAGGTCGGGAACGGGAAGCCAACTTGATTTCCGCCAGACCTTCCGCAGCAACCTGCGCTTTGGGAGTGAGATTGTGCTGCTGCGCAAAAAAACACAGCGCTATAAACCCAGACCGATCATCATCCTGGCAGATGTCAGCGGGTCGATGCAGGCCTACAGCAAAATCCTGATGCATTTCATCTTTTCGATCACGGCCAAATATGCTCACCCGGTCGAGAGCTTCATTTTCAGCACCAGGCTGACCCGCATCACGCCGTATATCTCAAAACCAAGGTTTGAACATGCTATGCGGGCGATCTCCTCGCAGGTGCACACCTGGTCTGGAGGGACGCGCATCGGGGCAGCCCTGCGCACCTTCAATGTCGAATGGACCTGGCGGCTCAATGCCCAAAATGCTGCCATCCTGCTGATTAGCGATGGCTGGGACCGGGGAGATCCGGATGCGCTGACGCGCGAGATCGCTCACCTGCACCGCTGCGCCCACCAGTTGATCTGGCTCAACCCGCTGCTGGGTTCACCGGACTACCAACCGCTGACCCGCGGGATGCAGGCGGCTCTGCCCCATATCGACCGCTTCCTGCCGGCACATAACCTGGCCAGCCTTGAAGAACTGGCTGAGGTGCTTACTATGGGTCTTAAACACTCACCATTTGTGCCGCCAACCTCACTGCCGGAGGGTTTGCCTGAAATCCCTGTGGACTAAAAAAGCCGGAGAAATCCGGCTTTCGATTTTAATTTATCCGATTTGGTTCACAGCAGTCCGGTCATCAGGGTCAGCACCACACCGCCTGCCACCACGCTCCCTAACTGGCCGGCGGTATTGGCTCCCATGGCATGCATCAGGAGGAAGTTTTCAAAATCATCTTCCTGCCCGACGCGCTGGACGATGCGCGCTGACATCGGGAATGCGCTGATCCCGGCAGCCCCGATCAAAGGGTTGAACTTTTTACCGGTGATCAGGTACAGCAGTTTGCCAAACAGCACCCCTCCGGCGGTATCGATGATAAACGCCAGCAAGCCCATTCCCAAGATAAGGAGCGAATCGGTTTGGATGAAACTCTCCCCGGTCATCGTACTGCCGATGGCCAGACCCAAAAAGATGGTGGTCACATTGGCGATCTCATTTTGAGCGGCCTTCTGCAGGCGCTCCACCACCCCCGACTCACGCAGCAGGTTGCCAAACATCAGGGTGGCGATCAACGGGGAAGCCTGGGGAGAGAGCAGCGAAACCACCAGGGTGACCGTGATAGGGAACAGCACGCGGGCCGTTTTTGAAATCTCGCGTTGGGAATAGGGCATGCGCACTTTGCGCTCTTTTTGGGTGGTCAGCAGGCGCATGACGGGCGGCTGGATGATCGGCACCAGGGACATATAGCTGTAGGCGGCGACAGCGATCGGACCCAGCAGGTGGGGAGCCAGCTTGGAGGAAACATAAATCGCGGTCGGTCCGTCGATAGCCCCGATAATCCCGATCGATGCAGCTTCATTCAATTCAAAGCCCAGCGCCAAGGCCAGCAGGAGGGTGCCGAAAATGCCGACCTGACCGGCAGCTCCCAGCAAGGCCATGAAGGGCTTTTCCAGCAGTGGGCCAAAATCGGTCATGGCACCGATCCCGATAAAAATCAGCAAGGGGAACAACTCGTTCCGGATTCCAGCGTCGAACAAAACGGTCAAAAAACCGTTTGATCCGGGGTCGGCGATTCCAGTGAGCGGCAGGTTGGTCAGGATGGCGCCGAAACCGATCGGGATCAGGAGAACTGGTTCGTAATCCTTTGCAATTCCCAGGTACAGCAGGACGCCGCCCACCCCGATCATCAGCAGGCTTTTCCAGGTCAGCAGGCCGGCAGCAGAAAACAGATCAAGCAGTGAGTTTAGGTCCATAATCGGTCTGACCTAAGATTTAAAGCGGACCAACACATCGCCGAATTTAACCGATTGTCCGAGAGTAACTTCAATGCTCTCGACCACGCCGTCCCGCGACGAGCGCAGGATGTTCTTCATCTTCATCGCTTCCAGCACGCACAGTTCCTGGCCAATGCAGACCTGGTCCCCAGGTTTTACCAAGATCTGGACAATGTCTCCCGGCATTGGTGCTGCCAAATGGTTTTCTCCCCCTGCAGTTGTCCGCCTGGTGGGCGGGATTGGAACTGCCGTAGCGGGCACTGCTATCTTTGTGGTCCCCAGCGTCTGAGAGAGGTCGTCTTTTCCTGCCACCTCAGCCATGCTGACCCTATGGATGCTGCCGTCCAGTTCCACTTCAAGCTCGCCGCCGGCTAATTCTGTTACTTTTACAAAATATGTTTGTCCGTCAATGACAATTGAGAATTCTTTTTTTGATGATGGTTTCATAGTGACTCTGTTATGCCTTTTCTTTTTTGCGCCATCGCTTTCCGGGGCCTTTTTCCAGCAATTTCCCCAGACTGGATGACCTTTTGTTTTGCCAATACCACCACGCCGCGGTTAAGGCCACGACCCGGGCATCTGGACCTTTTTCCTCAAGTGGTGGTTCTGCCGAAACCGGAGAAGTTTCTTCTTCCTGTTTAGGGGCAGGGAAGAGCATCTGGAGCAGGGCGATGACCAGGATCAGCAACCCCAAAGCCAGGAAAGTGATCACGATCCCGAACAAGCTAAGCTGTAAACCAGTGCTAAAGGCTTCCATACCAGATCCTAAAGAGGGATGTTCCCATGTTTTTTATCGGGCGAAACGCTGCGCTTATCGCGCAGCAGTTCCAGGGCTGCAATCAGACGCGGGCGGGTCTCTGCCGGTGTGATGACATCATCTACATGCCCGCTGGCGGCAGAGATATACGGGCTGGAAAATGTGTCTTTATACTCCTGCACCAGTTTGGCCCGCTCCTCATCGGGGGCGCTGCTTTCACTCAACTGCTTCGAGTAAAGGATGTTAATCGCCCCGTCAGCGCCCATCACGGCGACCTCAGCCGTGGGCCAGGCCAATACCAGGTCGGTGCGGATGTATTTACTGCTCATCACAATATAAGCCCCACCGTAGGCTTTGCGGGTGATAACCGCAATTTTGGGGACGGTCGCCTCGGAATAAGCGTAAACGATCTTGGCCCCATGGCGGATAATCCCGCCGTGTTCCTGGTTGACTCCCGGCAGAAATCCCGGGGTATCGATAAAGGTGAACAGGGGGATGTTGAAGGCATCGCAAAAGCGGATAAAGCGGGCGATCTTGTCGGATGAGTCGATATCCAGCACACCTGCCAGGTGCATCGGCTGGCTGGCGACTACCCCCACGCTCTGCCCGTGCAGGCGGGCAAACCCGACCACGGCGTTTTTGGCAAAATGTTCATGCACCTGCATAAACGTACCGCGGTCAAAGATCAGGTCGATTACATCGACCATATCGTACGATTCGGATGGGTCCAGCGGGACGATACTGCTCAGCTTGCTTTCGATCCGCCAGGGATCGTCCTCGGGGGATAAGGCGGGGGCGGGTTCGGTGTTGTTGGCGGGTAAATACCCGACCAGCTTGCGGGTGAGCTGCAAGGCGTCACCTTCATCAGACGCCAGAAAATGGGCCACGCCGCTGATCGTATTGTGAACGACTGCCCCGCCAAGCGTTTCCTGGTCCACCTGCTCTCCCGTGACCGTTTCGATCACTTTGGGGCCGGTGATGAACATATGGCTGACATCTTGGGTCATGATGACAAAATCTGTCAGGCCGGGGGAATAAACCGAACCGCCGGCACACGGTCCCAGCATGACGCTGATTTGGGGCACCACCCCGGATGCCTGCGTGTTCCTGAAAAATAACTCTGAGAAAGCCGCCAGGCTGTATACCCCCTCCTGGATGCGGGCGCCGACTGAATCCATCAGGCCAATCACCGGCACTCCCGAGTCAATGGCCAGATCAAAAATTTTCGACACCTTCTGGCCCTGCACTTCAGAAAAGGAACCGCCCAGAACGGTAAAGTCTTGAGAATAGATGCATACCACCCGCCCATCGATCTTGCCAAAGCCAATCACGACGCTGTCACCGGGAATTTGCTTTTCATCCAGGCCAAAATCCTGGTGGCGGTGTGTCCAATACGAATCAATTTCTTGAAAAGACCCCTCATCCACCAGTTGAAAAATCCGCTCCCTGGCAGTTTGTTTGCCTTTGGCATGCTGGGCATCAATGCGGGCTTGTCCTCCACCCAAATGGGCTTCGGCCTGTTTTTCCTGCAGTTCTTCGATCAAAGACTCATGAGAAATTGGGTCCTCTGGCTGCGTAGGATCTCTCTGATCGGGCATCTAATCTCCTTATGGTCCTTTATATTTTATTTACTTGTCATCCTAACTCCGTTATTATACAATGTATGCGCAACATGCACACATGGATGAGGGATAGCTTTCGGATCCCTTGATTGTTAAAAACGGCATAAGAGAGGACCTGCCTATGAAACCAGCCCCGTTTGAGTACCTTTCTCCGACTTCCCTGCTAGATGCATTAGAAAGTAAAGCCGAACATGGCGATGAGGCTAAACCACTCGCAGGAGGGCAAAGCCTGATCCCTTCGATGAATTTCCGAGTTTCCCAACCCAGCATCCTGATAGATCTAAATAAAATCGACGAGTTGCGCTACATCCGCTCCCAAGATGGGGAGCTTCGGATTGGTGCGATGACCGTCCAAGCCGATGTGGCTAGCAGCCCGCTGGTCGCGGAAACTCAGCCGCTGATTTATGAAACCATGCCGAATATCGCCCATCCACAAATCCGCAACCGGGGTACATTTGGCGGAAGTCTGGCACATGCCGATCCGGCTTCCGAACTGCCGGTTGTGGCGACAACGCTCAACGCCCGCTTCAAAGCCCAATCCACCCGCGGTGAACGCTGGATCGATGCAGATGAATTTTTTATCACCATGTTCACCACGGCTCTTGAACCCGATGAGGTTCTGACCGAGATTGCCTTTCCCGCTTTCCCTAAGAACACAGGCTGGTCCTTCCTGGAAGTGACCCGTCGTCGCGGTGATTATGCCATGGCCGGGATGGCCGCAGTTGTCACATTAGACACACAGTCCATCTGCCAGTATGCCCGTCTGGTTTACCTGAATGTCGGGGATAAAGCGATGGATGCCCAGCAAGCGGCGGCCGCACTTACCGGGCAGACCCTGACTGCACAGGCCATCGAAGAGGCTGCCCAAATTGCCACCGAGCAGGAAATCGATCCATTTGGGAATGTACACGCCTCCCCGGAATACCAGCGTCATCTGGCCAAAGTGCTTACCCGCCGTGTTTTGCAAACAGCTTTGGAAAGAGCCAAATCCCAACTACCTAGAAGCTAGAGGAAAGAACGCGATGACCAATTATGTAGAGATTCAATTTAACTTGAACGGCAGTCCCCATTCAGCCAAGGTGGAGCCGCGAATGCTTCTAGTTGATTATTTGCGTGGGCAGGCGAAGCTGACTGGCACCCATGTTGGCTGCGAGCAGGGCGCTTGCGGGGCCTGCACCATTCTGCTGGATGGCAGAGCCGTCCGCTCGTGTCTGATGTTTGCCGTCCAAGCCGATGGGCATGAAATCAGAACCGTAGAAAGCCTTGCCGAAAGTCTTGATCATCTCCACCCGCTGCAAGAGGCTTTCCGTGAGGCACACGGCCTGCAGTGTGGGTTCTGCACTCCCGGTGTTTTGATGACGATGGTGCCATTCCTCGAGACCAATCCTTCCCCCACGGAAGAACAAGTGCGTGAAGCACTCTCGGGAAATTTGTGCCGCTGCACAGGCTATCAGCATATTGTGGATGCTGTGCTATTGGCAGCCGAAAAGATGAAATAAGTACAGGCGGTTTAACCGCCTGTGTTTAATGAGATGGCTTCTCATTCGCCTGAATGTCTGGCTTTCTCTCTTAGACAAACGTATCAAAGAATGAGAGGAGTTTTATGGATTTCGAAAAAGCGAATCAAATTGCTATAGAAAGGATGATGTCTGCCCGGCCGATCCTGAAAAGCGTGGCGACCGCCCGCGATGTGATCCCGGGGATGAAGGACAACTTGATTATGCATGCCGGCCCACCGATTGAATGGGAGCGGATGTCTGGCCCAATGCGCGGTGCGGTGATCGGCGGCTTGATATTTGAAGGTCTGGCCAAAGACGAAAAGCAGGCGGTTGGAATGGTGGAGAGCGGAGAAGTGGAGTTCGATCCCTGCCACCACCATGCCTGTGTCGGACCGATGGCGGGGGTGACCACTGCCTCGATGAAAGTCTATGTGCTGGAAAATGTGACACATGGCAACAAAGCTTTCTCCAACCTGAATGAAGGCTATGGAAAAGTGCTGCGCTATGGTGCCTTCAGCGAGGAAGTCATCGACAAACTTCACTGGATGAACGACGTACTCGGTACCGCTCTGGCCGATGCGCTGGAGGCCAATCCGGATGGTTTAGATATCCGTGCCCTACTGGCCGAATCCCTTCACATGGGGGATGAAGGACACAACCGCAATAAAGCCGGCTCGATCATTTACACGGCAAAGCTGGCCCCATGGATTGTAAGAGTTACCCCTGACCAGGAAAAAGCTGCCAAAATTATCCAGTTCCTTGCCGATAATGCGCTGAGTGTGCTCAACCCGGTGATGGCGGCCTGCAAAGCGATGGCCGATGCCGGTCATGGAGTGGAGGGCAGTTCTGTGATGACGATTATGGCCCGAAACGGGACAGACCTTGGAATCCGGGTCAGCGGCCTTGGCGACCAGTGGTTTACTGGCCCGGTGGGCCAACCCGACGGCCTGTACTTCCCCGGCTTTACGGCAGAAGATGCCAGTGGAGATATTGGCGACAGCACGATCACCGAAACGGCCGGAATCGGGGCGTTTGCCATGGCCACTGCCCCGGCGATTGTCACCTTTATCAGCGGGACCCCTAAAGATGCGATTAATGCCACGCTGGAAATGTATGAGATCACTGTGGGGGAACACAGCGCCTTTACCATCCCGGCGCTCGATTTCCGCGGCACGCCGGTGGGCGTCGATATTCGCAAGGTGGTCGAGCTGGGGATTACCCCCCGCATCAATACCGGAATCGCTCACAGGGATGCCGGTGTTGGTCAGGTAGGTGCTGGACTGGTGCGCCCGCCGATGTCCGTATTTGAAGATGCCTTAGTTGCGTTTGCTCAAAAATATTTATCCTAAAGGAGATTTAATATGAAAATTTATGACCTGTCTCAAGACCTCAACCAAGACTGTTCGTTCTGGCCCTTTTACCCGCCATTTGGGCACACACCTGGACGCTCCCCGCCATTTCGTTACCAACGGAAAAACCATCGACCAGCTGCCCCTGGAATGGCTCTTGGGCCCCGGCGTGATCGTTGACCTGAGCGACGTGCTCGATGAACTGGACATTTTCACCCCTGAGATGATCGAAGAACGGGTAGATGTGCAGAATGGGGATATCCTCTTCATCAACACCGGCTGGCACAAGTACACCTTCCTGGCTCCCGATGGAGATGAGGAAAAATACATCCACCGCCATCCAGGCCCGCACCACAGCATCTGCGAGTGGCTGCTGGACAAGAAAATCCACCTTTGGGGCGTGGACATGGTCTCCACCGACCACCCGATGAACCTGCCGATCGGCCGCTTCCTGGGTAAAGGTGGGCTGGAGCACTGGCAGAAAGTGCGCGCACAGGTCGAGGAAAAGTTCGGCGGTTCCGATAAAGTCGATGAACTCTTCCCGCCCGAAGCTTACCAGCTGACCCATAATGCTCTCTTCCCATACGACTGCGTGCATGTCGAAAACCTTGGCGGCGAGATGGGCAACCCCGAACTGCATAACAAGCGCATTACGATTGGTGCAGTTCCGTGGAAGTTCAAGGGAGGCGAGGCAGCCTTCTGCCGTGCATTTGCTCTGGTGGATTAACCCGAATTAGTATTACGGAGAGGGGTTGTGTTATCAATCCCTCTCCAGTTAGCAATTATTTATATTTTTCTGTTAACGAAAAACGTACTTGGGTACTGAGCTTGATCAGGAGAAAACCATGGCGACAAAATTCTTTGGCAAACGCATAAAACGTAATGAGGACCCACGTCTGCTTACTGGAAATGCCTTATATGTAGACGATGTCAACCTGCCCGGCATGCTGTATGTGGCCTATTACCGCAGTCCGTATGCTCATGCCCGGATAAAGGGAATCGACACCTCGGCGGCCAAACAACGCGAGGGGGTGGTGGCTGTGTATGCAGCTGCTGATTTAGGTGATTACTGGCGCACCGGGTTGTTAAATGTTTCCCCGCCGCCAATTAAAGATATTGTCTTTAATGTGAGGCTGCACCCGATTCTTGCCAAAGAAAAAGTCCGCCATGTGGGCGAAGCGGTGGTGTGCGTGGTGGCAGAAAGCCGCTATATCGCCGAGGATGCGCTCAGCGATATCCAGGTCGATTTTGAACCGCTTCCAGTTAATATTGACCCCCAGAAGGCTCTGGAGGAAGGCGCAGCCCTGGTCCATGAGGATTTGGAAAATAACGTTGCCGCCCACGCTATTCAGGAAAAAGGCAATTACGAGCAGGCCAAAGCCCAAGCCGACCTGGTGATCAGCAGGGACTTGCTCTATGAACATGGGATTGCCGCGGCGATGGAAAACCGCGGTATCGTGGCGGATTGGGATTCCAAGGCTGCCAAACTGACTGTCTGGGATACTACCCAGGCACCAGTGACCATCCGCAATGGCCTTGCAGGTATGCTTGGGCTCTCCGAGAACCAGGTGCGGGTGATTGCCCCATTCATCGGCGGCGGCTTTGGTCCGAAGATCTTGATGTTCTATCCTGAAGAGATGATGATCCCATGGCTCTCGATGCAGCATGAACGGCCGGTCAAGTGGATTGAAGACCGCAATGAAAATTTCTTTGCCACCACCCAGGAGCGCGGCCAGATCCACGAATCTGAGATTGCCCTGACCAAAGAAGGCAAGATCCTTGGGGTGAAAGACGTCTTCTGGCATGATAACGGTGCCTACGACCCGTATGGTCTGACGGTGCCGATCAACTCCCAATGCACGTTGCTGGGCATGTACGATGTCCCCAACTATTACACCGAATTCACGGCGACCTTTACCAACAAGCCAATCGTCAGTCCGTACCGCGGTGCAGGCCGTCAGCACGGCGTTTTTGTGATGGAACGCCTGCTGGATATCGCGGCGAAAGAACTCGGGATGGATAAAACTGAAATCCGCCGCAAGAATTTTATCTCGCCGGACGATTTCCCGCACAACCACAAAATCATTTACCAGGATTTCACCGAGCTTACCTATGACAGCGGCAATTACGAGCCGATTTTAGACAAAACTAAAAAGCTGATCGGGTACGATGATTTTTACCAGAACCAGAAGCCTAAAGCCCTGGCAGAAGGTAAGCACCTGGGGCTTGGACTGGTATGCTACGTGGAAGGCACCGGGATCGGCCCGTATGAGGGTTCCCGCGTGCAGGTACAGGCCAACGGCCGGGTGAGTGTAGTGACTGGAATCGGCACCCAGGGACAAGGGCACTTTACCAGCTTTGCCCAGATTGTGGCTGACCAATTGGGGGTGGATGTGACAGAGGTAGATATCGTCACTGGAGATACCGACCAGTTCCACTGGGGCGTGGGCACGTTTGCCAGCCGGGGGGCGGTGGTGGCTGGGAATGCGATCCACGCCGCCGCTAAAGGTGTCCGTAAGAAGATTTTGCAGCTAGCCTCCGATACCTTTGAGGCTGCCGAGGAAGACCTGGAAATCTCGAATGGTGAGGTGCGGGTCAAAGGCGTTCCTTCCAAAGCGATCCCGCTGGGAGAACTGGCTCAGCAAGCCAACCCGCTGCGTGGTGCGGTCAAGCCGGGCACAGAACCGGGTCTTGAAGCGACAGATTATTTCGGCCCGGAAATGGGCGCAACCTCTGCCGGGGCACATGCCATGATCGTCGAGATTGACCCCGAGACGATGCTGGTGGAGATTAAACGCTATGTGGTCGTTCACGACTGCGGCAAGGTGATCAACCCGCTGATTCTGGATGGCCAGATCCATGGTGGTGTCGCCCAGGGAATTGGCAATGCGTTTTACGAACAGGTCATCTTTGATGAGTCGGGACAAATCCTGAACGCCTCTTTAATGGATTACCTGCTGCCGACTTCCCTGGATGTGCCGCACATCGATGTCGGTCACGAGGAGACCCCCTCTCCGCTTAACCCGCTCGGCATAAAAGGTGCCGGGGAAGCAGGTGCCATTCCGACCGGTCCGCTGTTTGCCCAGGCTGTGGAGGATGCCCTGGAAGGTGTGTATCCGCTTGAAGTCCATGAGATCCCGCTCAGCCCGAACCGCTTATGGGAGCTAACCCAACAGACTGAGGAATAACTCGCGGGTCTTTTACGTAAATAGTATTCTGTCGAAACAGGTAACAACCGTTACCTGTTTTGTTTTTAGTGCAGTGGCGCAGCATGCTGCACCAAAACTGGATGCTTTATGGCTTAAACTGGAAACTTGAACGGTCTGTTTTGATTATAATGAAACAACCGATGACTTTATCCGCAATATCTGCTGCCCCTAGAGCGCTGGAATGGCTCAACACTACCCGGACGGCGCACCCGCTGCACATCTTCGATCAGGTGGTCAATTTGGTCAATCAAGATGCCCGGGTGCTTTCGATTGTTTCACCCATTGTCGGGAACGGCCCGTTCTCTTTGGTGCTCAATGAAGGAGGGTTCTTCGAATCGGTCTCGCTTAAATCGCCAAT
>JARROY010000024.1:0-29615 GCA_037383445.1 Anaerolineales bacterium
AAGCGGTTAAGTGATTGGCAGATCCTGCAAGCAAATTTTGGTAGACTGCAACCAGATCTTGCATGTGGGTACTTTCAAGATATTCTTCAAGATCCAGGATATCAATTTCTTCGATTGCAGCCCCAACTTTGAAGGCTTCCAGGATAGAAGCGCTGCCCTGGTTAATCAGTTGATCATAAAGTGCCTGTAGATCTGGGTTGTTGAATTCACCCTGCGCCATTTCCGATGCCGGGTCATTCAGACCGTAGCGCTCGATCAAGGTTAATACTGCCTGCATATGCTTTTCTTCACTAGATGCAATGTTGCTGAAGACCTGAGCACCCCAGATTTGGTATAGATACAGGTATACATCTCGTGCCAGTTTTTCTTCTTCTCTCATAAACACCAATCCATCGATTTCTTCTTGACTAATTAAAGGGTTTCCAGAAGATACTAGAGACACTGACGACACTTCAATTGCTTCAACAATTTCCTCCGAAGATGTTTCCACTTCTATTTCAACTGGTACCACTTCAGACTCCATTTCGGGTTGAATTGCCGAAGTCTCAATTGACTGTTCGTAAAGATTTGTGTTTTGCAAATCAGCTGAGGCAGGTGAACACGCGGCAAGCGCTAAAACAAGCCCCACCACTGCTGAAATAACTATTAATTGATTTTTATTCTTCATGATTTACACTCCATTATTGTTTTTTACTAGGATAAATAGAGCTTGTGAATTTTTTATAAAGATTTTGTAGGAAATTTTTGAAGGTTTTTCCACATGGGTCTATAATAAGGCATGCTGCCAGAAACAATTTTGAATGCTATTTTGATCGGTATCGGCCTGCTGGGAGGTGTTTTTCTAGCCTGGTTCGCAATAGTCTCGATCCAGGAGCGAGAACCACGAGCCGCCCGAGTAAGCGCCGTTTTGGCTATTGTATGGTGGATTGCTTTTTATTTAGCAACATATTTTGCATTTAACATAAAAACAGCAATATTTTATAGTATTCTTGGATTATTTGGGATTAGCTTTGTACTCTTTCTTTTACCCATTGGCAAACTTCCTCCCGACAAGCACCACCCCACCCAGCGCTTTGACGAGCGCCGGCTTTGCTATCACCGAAGCCCTGCACCTGCTGGTGGAGGGAGAACCGGCGGCCAGCCAGCACCCCATGACCCCTCAGCAGGCGGCTCGCTATGTCAAAGGATTAGCAAGGCAGTACGGGGCAGCCGAGGTCGGGATTACCACCCTCAACCCAGCCTATGTCTACTCGCACGTCGGGCGCGGACCCGGGGAATACGGCAGCCCAATCGACCTGGGGCACCCATATGCGATCGCCTTCACAGTCGAAATGGACCACCGGGCTATGCAGTCCGCCCCGCAAGGACCCTCGATCGTCGAAACCGCCCACCAATACGTGGAAGCCGGCAAGATCGCCGTCCAGTTAGCTTCCTCGATCCGTGCACTTGGATATGAAGCGCGCGCCCACATGGACGGCAACTACCGGGTGATCTGCCCACCGATTGGGCGTGATGCCGGTCTGGGGGAGATCGGAAGAATTTCCTTACTGATGACCCCCAAATTTGGACCCAGAGTGCGGCTGGGAGTGGTCACCACCCACCTGCCGATGATCACTGACCCGCCCAAGCCAGACCCAGCCATGATCGATTTCTGCATGGTTTGCCAAAAATGTGCTCAAAACTGCCCGAGCAACTCGATCCCCTTTGGGCCGCGGAAAGAAGCAGATGGTGTGCTGCGCTGGCGCATCAACCCGGAGACCTGCTTCGCCTACTGGAACGAGATCGGCACCGACTGCGGGATCTGCATGGCAGTCTGCCCATATTCGCACCCCGACCACCCCCTGCACAATGCCATCCGCTGGGGCAACGCCCGTTCCGGAGCCTTCCGCCGCTTGGCTTTGTGGATGGATGATTTATTCTACGGCAAGCACCCGAAGCGGAAATCTCTGCCGGAGTGGCTGGAGTAACTACCTCACCATTCAATTTCTAATTTTTAAAAATAAAAATCCCCACCACGCAGAATCTGGTGATAGGGAAATAGAAAAGCCAGGTACAGCCGTTTCATAAAAAATTTAATTTGCGGGGAGTAAATCAGTTCAAGATTTGCAGACAGCTGCCGGGAGGACCGCAGGGATTTGGAGCGAAACAGGTTCCTCTTGCCCAACCGGAAAACTCGGGGATGAAGACAAAACCATTCTCACAGGTGTAAGACTGTACCGTTTGATCTTGGAACAACCAGCCGATAACCGGATAATCCAAACCGGGTCCTTCATGCACGTTAACACTAAACACCCAAACGGTTGTATCCATCAAATTCCCTTCAATTACGCTTGGCGTGGGCACCAAGGTTTGTGTAGGGGCGGTCTCTTCGTCTGGCAGGATGCCCTCTGCAACGCCACCCTCACCGGTTGAAGTCTCCTCGTCCACTGTTTCAGAAGGCGTTGTGGCAGGTTCCTGGGCAGTTGTCGGTAGTTTGGTAAATACTTGTGAGACTTCAATGGCGTGTAAAACGATAGTTTGCGATGTTTTCGGTGCCGTTTCAAGTAGGCTGGTAAGCACTTGAACATTTTTTTGGTGTGCCTGAATGGCAGACGTTTGTAATTCCTGCGTAATGCTGATCTGGTTATTTGCTAATTGGGTGTAAATCGATTTTTGGACCTTTTCGTATCCAGCAAGCGCGATCTCAGCATTGGCAGTATGGCCCTCTGTAAATTCGGCTTGTGCTTCAGCGAGGCGTTCTTCTGAAAAGGACAGATACAACATGAGACGGGCTTGTTCATCTGAGGTCAGGCGCAGTTGAACTTGCTCAAGAGCCAGATCAACCGGATAGAGAAATTGTCCTGGTCGAGCATTATCAGCAGCCTGAGCCCCTCCTACAAAGACAGAAAAAGTCAAGATTAAGGCAAGAAGCACCGTCATCACCGGGCGGAGGGAAAGCTTTGGGGGTGAAATATAGGCTAAGTTGGAAAGGAAGTATCTGATTTGTTCAAGCGGCCGGATTTTTGCCCCCCGGTCTTTTACCAAGCGATAATACACTCGAATCTGACTTGTCTGAGCATAGAACGGGTCTGGTTCTACCTTTTTGGCTGTGCGCAGCAGATTGGATTTATGGAGAATCTCAAATAATTCCTGATTTTCGAATTTAATCGAATCAAGTTTGTCCTGACTGATGAGCTCACCATTTTCAAGCTTATCAAACAGATCAAATAACTGGGAGTCTTTAGTTTGATTTTCCATCATAAATCCTATAGGTTTACCTTTAGGCTTTGCAGCGCTCTATATTGAAGGACTCTTACATAATTATGCGATATTCCCATAATTTCTGCAATATCATCTGTGGTTAAATCCAAAATATACCTGAGAACGATAACTTCCTGGAGGTTGGGTTTTAATTCCCTAATGGCGTCTGATAGGGTTTTAGAAAGTTGTGTTTTTTCAATAGTTTCTTCGGGGTTGTGGAGTTTCTCCGATACCAGACTGACGTTCTCAATATTTTCTTCATATTTGTGTGAACGGTACCGGTCTATGACCAGATTTCGAGCGATCTTGAAAACCAACGCTCTAAAATTTTTATTTCCTTTCGTATCTTCCAGGACAACTTTAAACGTTCTGAGAAATACCTCCTCAGACAGATCTTCGGTTTCCTGATGGTTCCGATTGATTTGGAAGAAGATATAATTATAGACTTGGTCCAGGTATCGTTGGTACAAGATCCCAAAGGAATCTTTGTCTCCTTTGGAGATGTGGGCAAGCAAGGCTTGATCAGAAAAATTTTGCTTTCCCAGATCGGATTTTTTCTTCCTGGATAAATAAGTACTAGTATCTGAAATAGAACGATTTGCCATAAAATTTTAGGTCTCTAATAATTTCCGCTAATAAATGATTAAATCAGGGAGATAGAATGAAAGAACGTAGATTGGCGCGGATATTGGCTTTCGAACCCTGTTATCCTACTTAAGCAGTTACTCCAATAGTTGAACGACACTCAACAGTGTAATTTTATTATACGCTAAATCATTAAGATTTCCAATTAGATTAACCGATAATTATGACCCAAATTATTTCATTACATTCATCATAAAGAGTTTTCGAAGGATTAAAAGCTAAAAATCTGGTTTAGTCAGCAGTAAATTTTTAGTGATTTAATTAAAATAATTCATTGCCCATATTCATGCCGCACGACTGCCCCAAATGGACAGGCAGGCACGCAGTCCAGACACCCCCAGCAGCGGCTCATATCCAAAAACGGGTTCTCGTCACGCTCAAAGCGGCGAAAGGCATTCCCCCGACACACATCACCAGCCAGGCATTTCCCGCATCCCCGGCACAGGTCATCGTCTACCTTTAACATAATGTTGCGCGTACCGTCTATCATTAACCGATCACCAGTAAAAAGATGACCCCATTATAAACCTTTTTCTCAAGATAGCTGAAACGGTATTCCTTATACTTTTCTGAGTGGTAAAATCCAGATGTGAGGAGAACGCATTGAAAAATTTTTTACGTATTTTGGGTTACATCTTATCGGGTTTGGTTATCATCATCCTGGCAGGACCGCTGCTAATCCCGATCTCACCCCCAGAAGGTGTCGTCCCGGTGGAACAGCTCGCCGATCCCGACAGCCTATTTGCTGATATTTCCAGCCTCAACTTCCATTACAAAACGCAGGGCAGTGGGGATACCACCTTGATACTGCTGCACGGTTTTGGTGCCAGCCTGTACTCCTGGAGAGAAGTGATGCCCGCCCTGGCCGAGCAGTACACCGTGATTGCCTACGACCGCCCAGCCTTTGGTCTGACGGAACGGCCCACCGAATGGGAAGGAGAAAATCCCTACTCCCGTTCCGCCTCAATATCACAACTTGGAGAGCTTTTAACCGCCTGGTCCGTTCAGGGCAAGCCGATCCTGGTGGGTAATTCCGCTGGGGGTACAGTCGCCCTTGAATACACTCTTGAACACCCAGATCAGGTTGCCGCCCTGATTCTGGTCAGCCCAGCCGTCGGCGGGGGCGGCGGCCCGTACAGCAAATACCGCTGGCTGCTTAACACCCCCCAGATGCAGCGGATCGGCCCGCTGTTGGTGCGTGAGATACAGAAAACCGGTTTGCAGATCATCGACCAGGCTTGGCACGACCCCACCAAACAGCCCGAAGACACCGTCCCGCTCTACACCAAGCCGCTCAAAGCCGAGCACTGGGATTTTGCCCTGTGGCAGTATTCCACCTCCAGCCAGCCAAGCGACCTGCCCGAACGATTGGATCAACTCGATCTGCCCGTACTGGTGATTACCGGCGACGATGACCGCATCGTTCCTACCCAAACCACGATCGAAACAGCCGGCAAAATCCCTGGTGCGCAGTTGGTTGTCCTGCCCGAATGTGGACATGTACCTCAGGAGGAATGTCCACAAGCCTTTCTCTCAGCAGTGGAAGTATTCATCAGCCAACTCGACCAGTGAGAAGGGTTTAACCAGACTGAATACAAAAAAGCAGGCCGGCTTTTGAACCGGCCTGCAGCACTTTTCAGTTTAGGTGGTTTAAGGAATCTGAACTGTTACAGTTTCACTATGGCAATCTCCTCCACCGTCTTCTGCAGTGCACATCTTTACATCAAATCTGAACTTTATCCCACTGCTGCCAGCCCCCATATTGGATGTGACATAATAGATATCACCCGGTTCCAAGTCATTAATCGTCATCGGCGGACAATCATCTTGATTTTCGGTATAGGGCTTATTCGAGAATGTATAATCATACACCGCATTCGTACTCAGGTTTTTCACACTGCCCCCGCGGCTTTCCAAGACCTCTGTCCCGGTGTTCTTAACCCGAATGGCGACGTAATCATCCCCTCCGCATTGATAGACATTAGTAGTTAAGATTTCAAAACTGGCTTGTTTGGCTACCTCTATCAGCACATAGAAAGCGACATCGGAATTTCCCAGCCCAAAGACTTGGTTATCATCACTGCGCAGAAGCCAGTATCCTTTATAATCACCCACGGTGGCAGGAGCAACCAGATCAACGGAGATATCGACCGTTTCATCCGGTTCAACCGTGCCAATGGTTAAGTTAACCACGTCATCCCCATCCATCTGATCCCCAGTATCGAAGACCAGGTCGTAATCATTATTCCAGGTGCAGGACCCAGTATTTCTTAACCGCCATGTCTTCGTAAAGGCCGTTCCCGGACCATATACTTTACCATCTGGCACCGTCACATCCTTGACAAAACCTGCCCGGTTGCATGGAACCGTCTCTGTAGCCGTTGCAGTGGGCGGCAGCGTATTGGTTGGCGGTAAGGTTGCCGATGGCAGTGGGGTATTGGATGGCACTTGTGTATCGGTAACGGGAGCCGGGGTCTGCTCGTCACCCGCCTGGGATCCGCCGCCAGCATTCTCCGTCAGGCGTGCCTCAATGGTTTGGGCAGCCAGGGTCTGGGCTAAAAAAGGATCTGTTTCGGTTGGCGTGGCAGAGGGCAAATTACACCCTACCAGCAAAAACAGCAACATTAACAAAGATATTAAACTTATCGTTTTTCGGTTCATCTTTCGCCTCCTAAAAAGAAATCTTCAGTGTTAGTACAGTTTCACTATACACTAAATCGTCACCGAAAATCAATCCGGAGTTGAACCACTCCGGGGGGAAATTGATACCAAATTCCTTACAGAAAAGCAAAATACGCCTTTCCCCTCCTCATGTATAATTAATCATCAAAGCTACAATCATACTACCAACTAAGAAAGAAAACGCCATGGCGCAAAAGGATCAGCCTAAATCTTCAAAGGGCAGGAAAACTCTGCTAGTTATACTCATCTTTGCCATCCTGGCAAGCTTGGAACTGGCAGCAAATTTTCCAGAGGTAGCCACACCCTTGGAAAGGCTGGAACTTGCCGCCATGGATTCAGCTGTCCGGTTCAGGGGGAAACAACCCCCCAACGAAAACGTCGTTATCGTTGCCATTGATGATGCATCCCTTGGCTGGGTCAGCGAACGCTGGCCATGGCCACGTGCCAAGCTGGCAGAAATTGTCCGGTGGCTCAATAATGCTGGTGCCAGGGTGATTGCTTTCGATATTTTCCTCTTCGATCCTGCCGCTGATCCTCAAGATGACGCCGCCCTGATCGAAGCCTTTCGTGAATCCAACTCGGTGGTCACCGTAAGCCAGATTTTTTCTACCCAATACTCTACCACCTTGGATCGTCCGGAGGGTATTTACCTGCCTGTCATTGATGGGTATGGAATTACGGAGATCGAAAGAGATGATGATGCCATCGTCCGGGGGGTGACAGCCTATAAGAAATTCGGCGGTGAATTCCTTTATAACTGGTCATTCGATATCGTCCGGGTCTTCCTGGATGTCGAGCCACCTAAAAATCCAAGTCCGGCCTCTGTGATGTTTAAAGGGAAGGAAATCCCGCTCAACCAGAGAGGAGAGCTGTTGGTCAGCTATGCTGGCCCACCGCAAACCTATCCGACCTACTCGGCAGCTTTCATCACCGAAGGTGATTATGACCCGGCCATCTTCAAAGATAAAATTGTCCTGATCGGTGCATCCAGCGAAACCCTGCAAGACCTTTATCCAACACCCTTTTCCGCCACCAACCTGACCCCCGGGGTTGAGGTGGTGGCCAATACGATCTCCACATTACTTACAGACAGCTATCTGTCACTGACTCCGCCTTGGGTAACCCTTCTGATCCTTTTGTGTGCGGCGATCCTCGCCCGGGCAATCATCAGCATCCAGCAGCCAACCTTCTCCAGCTTGTTAATGGTGATCGGGGTTTCGGTCTATATCCTCATCCGCCAGGTGCTCTTCTACCAAACCGGGCAGCAGTTCCCCATTGTTTCACCGTCTCTGATGCTTATCCTGGGGGTCGTCATCCCCACCTTGGAACAGGCAGTTACCCAGGAATTAGAAAAGCGCCGGGTCCGCAGTCTGTTCAGCCGGTTTATCTCACCCCAGATGGTTGACCAACTGCTGCAAACCCAAGATATTGACAGTCTCAATAAACGCACAGAACTAACGATCTTATTTTCGGATATCCGGGATTTCACCACCCTTTCGGAAAGTATGTCTCCCGATGATCTGGTAGCCCTGCTGAACCCATACTTGGAGACAATGAGCAAGATCATTCACAAATATGGGGGGACAGTAGACAAATACGAAGGAGATGCCATTGTAGCCTTTTTTGGCGAACCGATTCCCCTTAAAGATCATGCCATTCGGGCCTCTTTTGCCGCACTCGAAATGAATACCGCCCTTCAAAAACTAAATCAGGATTGGCTTTCGGCAGGTATTCTTTCTAGTGCCCTTGAGATGGGAATTGGCATCAATACCGGCGAGGTTTTTGTTGGCTTGTTGGGTTCCGAGCAACGGATAAATTACACCGTCATTGGGGACGCCGCCAACCTGGCCGCACGCTTGCAAGACCAAACCAAAGAATTAAAAACCCCGATCCTCATCAGCAAAAATACATTCACCGCGATTAACGGGATAGTCAAAGCCGAATACCTCACCACACAAATCTTAAAGGGTAAAAAAGAACCGGTCGAGATCTACCGCCTCACCTCTGTATAGTTGCCATCCATTGATTTAAGGAAAATTCCGGTCAGGGTTTAGGTTCCACATGCACCATGACATGTTCAAGGTTTGGGAATTGGCTGCGCAGTTCCAACTCCACTTTTTCAGCTACATCATGGGCTTGGTTCAATAAAATGTCCTGATTAAAAAGCAGGACGATATTCGCATGCATATGGTCCGCAGTTTGATACACCTGGAGCGACTTGATCTGCTTGTGCCCCACAACCTGTTCAAGCACCTGTTGGATTTCCGCTTCTAAATGTAAGGATTCTGCACTTTCCAGGTTTAGCATTTTTTGGGGCAGTGGTTCCAGATGGGTGACGACCTGCTGTATCTCAGGCCAATGGCGCTGAATTTCCACCTCAAATTTCTCTGCCAAACCATGCGCATCGCGCAGCAGCACTTGATCGTTGAACTCCAGATGAATCTCGACCACATATCCTTCCGACGGATTGGTATGGATATGCAGGTCATGCATCCCAAGGCCCAGCCCTTCAGCCAAACGGCGGATATCTTCAGCCATGCGATCCCATGTGGATTGCCGCTCTTGTTTAGCCGGTTCGATATGCACCAAAACTTCGCGTACTGCATCTATTTCGTCCACAAGACGTTTTTCTACTTCCGTGGCAATCGCATGAGCCCGGGATGTACTCATCGATGGAGAGACCTTAACATGCAGATCGACGAAGGCTGCCTCTGGTGTGCCGCGGGAACGAATCCGATGAACGAACAAAACCCCCGGGACACTATAGACTACTTCTGTGATCCGGTCGAGTTCAATCGCCATGCGGTCGGTCAACCATAGCGACGCATCACGCAAAATCCCAAATGCCGAGCGGACAATCAATACCACCACCACTGCGGCCACCACCAAATCCAGCCAGACCCAGCCTAACCAAATCCCCACCAGGGAAACTAAAACCGAGCCAGTCACATACAGGTCCGTTTGGGTGTGTCGAGAATCTGCCAGCAGTATCTCGGATTGCAAACGTTGACCGGAACGGCGCTCCAAGATAACCACTACCAAGTTAATCGGAAATGTCATCATCACTAAAGCAAACGCAATCAAGTTCATCTCGGGCGCACCGCCCTCGGTATAACGTTCCACAATCTTGCTGCCAATTTCCCAAGCGGCAACCAACATCAACACCCCAATTGCGAGAGCACCCAAAGTTTCGTAGCGCTGGTAGCCATATGGATGGTCATCATCTGCGGGTTTACGCGCCAGGCTGATGGCGGCCAGCCCAATCAGGTTTGAGGAAGAATCAACCAGGGAATGGAATCCATCTGCAACCACCGCCAGCACCCCGGTCAAAATACCGACGATAATTTTGAGCAGCGTCACGGCAAGATTGGCAACCAAGACTCTGATGAGCACAGTGCGCACACCGGCATATCTTTCCAGCCGGGGGTCTGGGTTCAAACCTTCATGTTTCATGGTATCTCCGTATCTGTTGGAACAGGAGTTTGAGTCGGAGTTGATGTAGGCGGAGAGGGGGTATTGGTCTGAGTTGGAGTCGCAGTCACGGTTGGGGTAGGTGTAATCGTCGGAGTCGGGGTTTCTGTCGGAGTGGGGGTTGGAGTCGGGGTGGGCTGGATGATCTCCAATTGAATCGTTTTTTCTGCCACTGCGTGTTTCGAGCCTTCCATATGGACGCGAAGTTCAATCTTTCCATCTGGAATTTCAGAAAAGTCCCAAACATAGAAATCTTTCGGTTCTTTACTTTGCTCTGTAAAACTCTGCAGCTGAGTCCAATTGCTGCCAGACAACGTGCGATAAGACAAGGTGAATTTTTTGAAGCGATTTCCTCCCCAAACGCGCAGGATGATCGGCAGTTCCGAGGTAGTCACTTTTTGGCCATCCGTCAATCCCTCAAATGAGATGATCGCAGGGTCATCGCTTTGCGAGCATTCCTTCTGGGGAATAAAATAGGCTGGTCGATCAAACCCGATCTCTTTCGCCCAGTTTTGCCCGGCTCCGGTATCCAAAATCCACTCTCCGGCCCAAAAATCAGTCACATTCAAGACCAATTGCTGGGCGCGAAAATCCCCACATTCATTTGAAGCAAACAATTGAGTCCAAGTATCGATCTCCACTTCCTTCCATAGATCCTCGGATGCAGGCAGCGGAAGTTGGTCTGCAGCAAAAATCTCGGTCCGCTGGGTCGGGCAGTACTTGGAGGGGATCGTGCCCGAAATGGCACACACCACAACTTCTACAATTCCATTCGGCTGGCGGAAAGGTGCTGGATTGGCACCCTCGAGCACCTGAACCGCGGACTGCATAACCTCAGCCCAGATTGGTGCTGCACCTGTTAAGCCACTGGTATTCTGCATGGGGGTATAATCTGGATTTCCAACCCAAACACCTACCACCAAGTTTGGTGTGTAGCCGATCGTCCAGTTATCTCGAAAATCGTTGGTTGTGCCAGTCTTTACCGCAGCGGGGAACGGCAGCTTTAAGATCGAGTTGGATCCAAAAGCCGGCGTGCGTGCAGTATTGTCCGATAAAATTGACGAAATGAGATAGGCGTGTTCTGCCCGGACAACCTGCTCACCCTCCGTAGGCTGGTGCTGGTAAACAACTTCGCCTTTGGAATCAGTAATCCGGGTAATGGCTACCATGGGCACCTTTCTCCCCAAGTTGGCAAATACCCCATACACCGAAACCATATCGAGCAGGGTCACTTCCCCGCCACCCAGAGTGAGGGAAAGGCCAAAATATTCCTCATTCAGGGTGGTAATTCCTAAGCGGTGCGCCATGGCGATCATCCCGTCTTCTACCGGGGTATTTGGATCGTCATAAATGCCCACAAAGTTCAGCGTCTTTACGGCTGGGATGTTATAAGAATTGGCTAAAGCGCTTCGCAAAGTGACCGGCCCGTGATAGCGCTCATCATAATTGACCGGGACATAAGGCTCACGCGGATCGTTTGGATCTCCCGAGGGAGGAAATTCTGTTTCCACATCCCAGATCAGCGTGGCGGGTGTCCAGCCTTTTTCAAAAGCGGCTATGTAAGTAATCGGTTTGATAGAGGACCCAGGTTGGCGTGGGGAAACAGCCATATTTATCTGCCCGTCGATGTCCTCATTATAAAAATCTACCGAGCCTACCATGGCCAAAATTTCCCCAGTTGTGGGGTCAGCCGCCACTACAGCGCCGCTCTGGACGCGGTTGGCTTGCAGCAGTGAAATCTGAGATTTCAGGGAGTCAATTGCCATCTGCTGCACACGAGGGTCGAGTGTCGTCTCAACGGTGAACCCAGAACGATATATGGTCTGTGGATCAAATTGATCCTCCAGCAGGGTCTTGATATAGTTGACCCAATGTGGATAATGAATCATGACATCTGGCTGGTTAAACTCGTATTCCTCCAAAGCGTAGGCTGCCTGAGATCCGATTTCAAGGTCCACGCAGATTCGCTGGACGCTGTTAGAAACGTAAATGCAGTTTTGAGCCTGGCTGGCATCGTACATCAGCTTAAGGACATATTTTTGCCGGTCCAATGCCACCTGACGGTTGGTGTAGACATCATAGACCGAAGGAGCCTGGGTTAATCCGGCCAAGAAAGCGGCCTGTTCTAAAGTGATTTTGTCAGCTGTGGAGCCGAAGTAAGTCTCGGCGGCAGCCTCAATACCATAAGACAGGTTGCCATAGAAATTTTCGTTCAAATAGAGTTCCAATATTTCATCTTTGGAATAATTGTTGGTCAATTCGATGGCGAGGATGGCTTCTTTCACCTTTCGAAGGTAGGTGCGTTGAGAGGCTTCTTCAGGATCGAGGAATAACATTCTGGCAACTTGCTGGGTGATCGAAGACGCCCCAGAAACCACTTCCCCACTCGCGGGACATATGTCCTCCGTCCGGCATTTGGATCAATAATCTCGTAAAGTAAATCGCCGTTCCTGTCCAGAATGCGGGTGGTTTCAAATTGAGATGAACGGCCCTGAATATCTTCTACATCTGGCAGGGTTGAAGCGATAGAGTAATACTGCACCAGCATAAACGAGAATACACCTACAAACAAAATCAATCCGGCAAATAGCAACCAGATCAATGCTTGGACAAAACAATTGCCAGAAAAGCGGTTGCGGCGTCCACTGTAATCCACTTGGTAATTGCGCGGTTTTGTGGGGCGCTGCTGGCCAGCTCTCCGGACAGGGGTCGTCAGTCGTCTTTCAGGATATCGGGCTTTAAACGGACGGGAGGATTGAGGGCGAGAGGTCTGAGCGCGAGACGGTTTCGGCGGCGGGGTGGAAAGTGCAGAGGGTGATACTCGGGTGGCATCCAGATCGTCTTCTGTCACCCTTCTAGGCAGCGGCATCCCTTCAGAATCCAAAGCCGGGGGAGGAGTCCGACCGGCACTCCCTAAAGGAGGAGGCGGCGGTAGACGCCCTTCTCTTTTGCTTCGGCTGGGTGGCGTATCTCCTAAGTTGCCCTGCAGATCCGTCTCCATCTGATATCGATCGGGTTTGGGCGGTTGGCTGTCTGGAGCGGACTCAGAGAAGGGAGGTACCTTCTCCGGTAAATCTTCTTCTTGTTCCTCGTCAAACAGATCCTCCGCAGGAGGTTCAGATTCAGCTAAATCTTCTTCTTCATCACTTGGTATGCCCTCAAGGGGTTCTGGTTCTTGCTCAGTTGGTGGCATTGGCTCACCATGTCCCCGGCCATGCCAGCCGTAAGTATGGTCCGGAGAATCTGAAACGGATTCCTCGCCTTCAACCTCCGGCGCAGAAGCAGGTCCGGCTTGATATAAACCCAAAGTGTCATCAATTGGGGGTTCCGCAGGTTCCTGTGTGTGGGAAGTTAAACGACGAAAACGCTCAATCGGGTCTTCTTCGCTATGATCCTCTTCAGGTTGATCAATTTCAGGGCGTTCTTCGTCCGTACCCATACATTCACCTTCTGTTGCCTTCAGGCAGTTGGCTTACTTAGAATAAAAGCGGTCCATTTACCTTTCATCACGGTTTCGTCATGTTGATTTTTAATACGCTGTTCTAGAACGATTAATCCACCACCGGCCCGGGGCATTTCACGTCGCTCAGAAATCTGATATTCGACATAAATTGTATCCCCGATGAACACGGGTTTCATGAACTTCCAATTTTTAATCTCCTTAAAGCCCCCTTGCACACCTTGCACTGTCCCTGATTGGACAAGTAAACCGAATGAAATCGAGATTACTAGAAGGCCGTACACCACACGCTGACCAAATGGGCTGGTCCTGGCAAATTCCGCATCCATATGCATCGAATTAAAGTCACCCGACAAACCGGCAAAATTGACCACATCTGTCTCGGTAATGGTTCTGCCAGCCGTTCGCCGAATGACACCGATCTCAAAATCTTCAAGCCACTTATCACCCTGGTAATGTTGCACCGCTCCCAACTGCTCCTCCAATCACAACTCCAATCAATCTCGGCGTTTTACGCCATCTGTACAGGCAAATTGATTTTAGCACAGGCCAGAATGAAAGTCCAAAGCCAGCCACCATCGATTTAACTCTAAATTCTAAATCCATTTCAATTCTCATAACGATTTTCAGTCTAATTTGTTCCCCTCATCAATCAAAAAGGTGGAGCAATCCTTTGACCATAAGCCAATCTAACCGTAAAATGCTTATATGCGAACCTGGAATTTACACCTCGATGATCCGCATAGTCTCATCCTTGCTGCTGATCCACGCTTAAAATCACTCACTTACACCAACGATCAAATTTGGGAGCTCCTGATCGGACGCAGCGATCCCGCCGCAGTTGTCCTCCAAACCACCTATGGACTGCGTGCTCGCAGCATGCGCCTTTTCCCCCAATTTACCGAGTCACACCAAACTGTATCCAATCCCGCCGATTTTGAAACCCCAGTGACCATTTTGGCTTTTGCACCCAATTATGTAAAGCTCAGTTATTCTCCATTTTTAGGGATCGAGACGCTTTTCGAATACTGGATACCCGACAGCCAAACTGCGGCTGGTCGCATTTGGATAAAAAACAGCAGCGAACTCGAACGAAAACTTCGACTGGAAATGGCGGTTCTGCTCACTCCAAACCCGGAGGGCAAGCCTATGGCCCCACGCAAAAAGGAAGCCACCACCATTCTGCAGGGGACGACAGAAAAACTATACCCGGTATTTTTCATCACTGGCGGTGCAGAAGGCGAATCCAGTCCTTACCCCAATCTATATCACAATCTTGAGCTGGCTCCAGATGCTTTCCGCCGATTCACCTGGGTGCTGTCCACCCTGGAAGATGAAGAAGAAGGCTTCCGCCATGGCCGCTTAACCGCAGCCCAGAACTGGGACGCAGAAATCACCCGGGTAGAAATGCTGGCTACCCAAAAACCCGAAATCTATACCGGAGATCCTGACTGGGATGCGGCTCTGGCATTTGGACAAAAATCAGCCTTCAACCTGCTCTTCAGCCCCAGCCAGCAACTGCCACACACCTCATTCGTCTCCACCCGGCTGCCGGATCAGGGCTTCTCCCAGCAAGGCAGTGGCGCAGAATACAACCACCTGTGGAATGGGCAAACCCCGCTAGAAACCTGGTATCTATCTCAATTCCTACTACCAGGCAACCCAAAAATCGCTGCTGGTCTGCTGGAAAATTTTATCGCTCGCCAACATGAAAACGGTTTCATTGATAATAAGCTTGGCCTTGGTGGGCAGCACAGCGGTCTGGCTGCAGCCCCATTTTTGGTCAGCTTGGCCTGGCGCATTTATCAATATACCCAAGATCAGGCTTTTCTAAGCCGTGTTTTTCGGCCGCTGCTGTGGTATTTGCAAACCTGGTTCTGGGAAAGCCATGACCGCGACGGCGATGGCATCCCGGAATGGAGCAACCTCGTTCAGACCGGTTACGACGAAAACCCTTTCTTCTCTCGGTATCAAAGCTGGGCGCAAGGAACAGACATCACCTTGGTCGAAAGCCCTGATTTATGCGCCTACCTCTATCGGGAAATCACTCTCCTCCTGCAAATTGCCAGAATCATCGAGCAGACCGAGCCGATCACCTACCTTGAAGCCCTCGCCAACAATCTGCACAGCGCCGTCCAAAACGCCTGGAACTACCGCCGGGCTTCCTTCGAGTATTGGGATCGGGACACTCATAAGACTCAAAGAGGAGAAACCCTGGGAGAGAGGAATGGGGCCGGTGAAATCTTAATTGACCTCGTATTCGATCTCCCGACTCGCCTGCAAATCAGGTTAGAAGCAGATGTTTCCCCCAACCCAAAGGTGGAAATTTCGGTGCATGGCAGTCTGCCAAACGGGCAGCACCGGGTAGAGACGATCCACTCCGAAGACCTCATCTGGGTGCAGGGAATATGTGCCTACACCTTCCCGGCTTTATATGCTGAAATCGAACACATCCATATCACAGGACTGCCTCGTACGGGTAGGGCCTCCTTGCTGGTCACCGACCATTATCAAGACGACCATACCTTGCTGACACCGATCTGGTCCCAGATGGCTACCGAAGATCAAATCGACAAAATCATTTCTCGTAAACTCGCCTCTCCCAATTTTTATGACCGTCCTTATGGCATACCGGCAGCCCCTAAAGCGGATGCAAAAGAAGCTGAAGACGACGGACTGCTGATATGGATGCCATGGAACACAATGATTTTAGAAGGCCTTTTGGCATACAATAAAATCAAAGAAGCTGCGCAAATATTTTCACGACAAATGGAGGGCATCATCCACAACTTGAAGAAAGAGGCCAGCTTTCGTGCCTTTTACCACTCCAGCCAGCTCTCTGCCTCTGGGCAGCGCAACCACCTGATCGGCCTCCCCCCTGTTGGATTGTTTCTCGAAATCCTAGGAATCCGTCCCCTTTCTCCCTGGAAAATCCAGGTTTTACATCAAAACCCTTTTCCGTGGCCAATGACAGTATGTTATCATGGCACTTGGATTGAAAGTACCGGGGAACAGGTCGAAATTCAATTCCTGGATGGGGAAAAAACAATACTTACAGATCAAATGCCGTGCTTGGTCGAAAATGTAACGACCCAATTGGAGGTAGAACCATAGAAAATACGCATCAACTGCTCCCATTTCTTCAAATCTTTATCGGTTTGATATTTATAGCCAGCCTGGTGGGCATCGCAGTGCAAAAACTACGCATGCCGTACACGGTAGGGCTGGTCATTATGGGGCTGGGTCTTGCTGTTGTCATTCAACAGGTTTCTTCTCCCGATACCTTCGGGCTCTCGCTCAGCGGAATCTTAGTACCTGAAATCATCCTGACCATACTGGTACCACCACTGATTTTTGAAGCAGCCTTTCATATCAAATTTGATGAACTCCGCCGGCACTTAAAAGAAATCCTGGCATTCGCAATTCCAGGTGTATTAATCACGATGGTGCTGGTCGGATTAATAATCTCCTGGGGCACCTCGCTTCCTCTGGAAGTCGCCCTCATTTTTGGGGCACTGATCGCCGCGACCGACCCAGTTGCCGTGGTGGCCCTTTTCCGATCCCTTGGAGTTCCTAATCAACTGCTTATTATGCTGGAAGGGGAAAGCCTTTTAAACGATGGTACCGCCATCGTCATCTTCAACTTAATGATCGCCATTGCACTCGGCATCTCAGAATTCAGCGTCTCTGGTTTGGTAACTACCTTTCTCCTGACGGCCGGTGGAGGACTGGTGGTGGGAGCTTTGGTCAGCTGGGTAGTTTCATTCATCATTCGCCTGGTCAATAACCATTTGATCGAGGTAACCCTGACCACCGTAGCAGCCTATGGCTCGTATCTCGTTGCGGAAGAAATCCATGTCAGCGGTGTACTGGCCGTAGTGGTGGCGGGGTTGGTCATCGGTAACATTGGAGAACGCGGCATGAGCCCCACCACCCGCATCAGCCTTTTCAATTTCTGGGAATTCGCTGCTTACCTAGCCAACTCATTCGCCTTCCTGATGATTGGTTTAATCATTGATCTGACTGATCTGATCTCCAGTTGGCAGCCGATCTTTTTCGCGATTGCGGCGGTCCTAATTGCCAGGGCATTCGTCATTTACCCGCTCTCACTGAAAGTATTTAAGATCCCGATTCGCATGCAGCATGTCATCTATTGGGGCGGGCTGCGGGGAGCAATCTCCCTGGCGCTAGCCCTTACACTGCCTGAAGCTTTAGGCAGAGATACCCAGGTACTTCTCCAGGACATGACTTTCGGAGTTAGCCTCTCAACAATCCTATGAACGTCTTAAGGAGCTTCGGGCGGAAGGGCTTATCTCGGACCATGCCTGGGGGATTTTGGAGACCCCTATTTTGCGCCAAATAGAATTAAGGAAAGAAGTTGTCCATGAAATCATGCACTCAGACCGCAGTGTGGAGGTTGCCGAACTTGATCGGGCTTTCCAAGAGATTTTGCGGTCCCAACGTTCCACCTACAACAACCTGCTTTCTAACGGGACGATAAATGAAGACACCTTCACCATGCTGGTCAACGAAGTTGATGCGGCCTTGCTCAACCAGGAAGTCAGCTACGGGGATTTGCTCATCAGGCGCTCCAAAGACCAACCACCGATCACCAAGCTGCTTTTCGCTTCGGTTACAGAGGCCGATATGTATGAAACACTGCATATGATGAGCATCATGGGTATTCCTACAACCCGACTTACCAGTCACCTTGGACCTGGGGGGAAATCATCTATTACCTTGTTGATGGGAATAGAAGAACACCAGGTAGAAATGGTCGTAGACACAATTATTCGATGCTGTGAAGAATCACCAAAATTCCAGCGCGGGTTGTTCAACCTGCTTCCGGCGGGCACCCCTGAAGAAGAACACAGTATCAATAACTCGCATGTATATGTTTTTAATGTTGAGCATTACGAGGAAATATAATAATGAAAATGATTGTTTGCATCCTGCAAGACTCTGATAGAGATGAAGTTGCCACCGCCCTCAATGAGGCTGGATATCCCGTTACTTTGCTGCCCTCCACAGGAGCATACTTCCGTCGGGGAAATGCAACCATGATCACTGGTGTGGAAGATGACAAAGTTGAACAGGCCATCCAGATTATCCGGGACACGGTAAAAGAACCGGAAGAAGCTGGAATGAAGCGCGCCACCCTATTTGTGATTAAAGTTGATCAGTTCCACCAGGTATAACAGGAATGAATAAGAAACTATTCTTTGTCTTATTTCTGGTCCTCGGGTTGGCAGGATGCAACCTGCCAGGGGCAGGTTCCAACGCAGGAACCAATGCTCAAGATTTGGTGGCAACAAGGGTGGAAGCCACCCAACAAGCTCTTCAGGCATCCGCCCAACCTGGAGATTCGCAGCCTGATGAAGAACCTCAATCAACCGAGCCAGATGGCCTCCTTCCACACACGCTCTATTATCTGAGCAGTGCGGATGGTGAAATTTTTCAGGTATGGATGCTCGATCGCGATGGCCTCTCCAATACCAGGGTCACCAGTGAACCAAATGGGGTTGATGAATATTCTGTTTCCCCTGCAGACGGGCGAGTGGCTTTTATTACCAACAACCAAATTTACATCATCAATCCCAGTGGAGATCAGCGGCAATTGCTGGTGGATGGCAGCAGTTCAATCGCTGAATCAGATGAGTACTTCTACACCCAGCGGATCAATGGCCTGAGTTGGTCTCCAGACGGCGGCAGCCTGGCATACGGTAGAAACGGCCTGCATATCTATCACTTTGAGACTCAAACAGACGAACATGTCCTGCCAAATGAGATCGAAGAGCGGGATTCCGGCTTCCTCTTTCCCCAGGCACTCTACAGCCCCTACCAATGGTCTCCCGATGGAAGCCAGCTGCTGGTCAACATCAGCTATTACGAAGCTGGAACATTGGGAATATATACTCCAGGCAGTCCTGAAATCGAAAAGCTAGGAGATAAGATCATATGCTGCCAGCCCACCTGGTCTCCAGACAGCCGGTCGATCGTGGTTGCCAGCCCATTCCTGGGATACATTGATTCAGGTCTGTGGCGGATCGATACCATTACCGGAAAAGCAACCGAATTAATTCCGGCCACCTCCCCAGACGAAACGCTTAATTTCGCCGGCTGGCCGGTTGTGCTTGACAATGGTGACCTGCGCTATTTTTATACCAATACCCCTTCATTCCCAACCGGTGATGTTCCCCTCCTAATGGTTAACAGCGCAAGCGACGGGGTTAGCGGTCGAACCATTCTGCGGCTTGAAAATTGGCTGAACTATGAGGTTCTTTGGGCAGAAAATGGGACTTTGGCACTTGCTGTCCAGCCGATAACGGGTGAAGACGCCGGCTGGCCCAGAACAGGTCCTATCGTGCTCATCCCCCCCTCCGAGGACCCGGTGATTCCTCTCGGGATCAATGGGTACCAGCTCCAATGGGGGCCATAATTTTTTACCAATCCTTCCATAAAAACTTGAGAGTTTTCTCAAGTTTTTTTCTTTACAGGCAGAAATATGATGTTCTAAATGGGGAGATTACCCTTCATATATCCATTAAATGGTATGAAATTTATACACTTTCGTGATGGTTTATTGGGTAAAGTAGAGATAGGCATCCCCTCAGGTGGATTCAACCTATTTTAATGAAAGGGTCAATGAAGATACAAGACAAAACCCCCTCCCTAAGCTACCAGCAATATATATGGGCAGCACCTGTTTCTTTTTTATTGTATCTAACTAGTTTCATCTACTTATTCAAAATCTTTGGCCATGCCAGCATTGCTTTTTACACCATTCCAGCGGTATTGATCGGGTTATTCCTCGGACGCAAATGGGGCTTATTTGCTGGTTTGATGTTTGGTCCGGTTCATTGGGTGTTGTTCAGCTGGTTGAAGATCCCCATCTTGCCGCCAGACGTACTTGGATATTCCGCTTTTGTTTTCCTTGGTTATTACCTGATCTGTATTCTCGTGGCTTATTTGGTCGGCTACCTGCAGGAAACCCGCCTGCGCTACCTGCAAGCGCTGAAAAATCGCTCCCAAATCTCGGCAGCATTAAGGCAAAGTGAACGACGATACCGGCAACTGCTCAATCACAGCAGCAACATCATCGTGCTTTTTGACCAATTTGGCCGAATTGAATACATCACTCCTTCTTCTGAAAACCTGAGCGGTTATACCCCGCACGAACTGATCGGGAAACATTTTTCCGAACTCATCCATCCTGATTGGCGGATAAAAGCAAATCTTTTTTATGCCCGCCAGATCAAATCTAAAACTCAAAAAACCTACTACGAATTTCCGATCCAGGGCAAAAAGGGTCAGGAAATATGGGTCGCCAACGTTGTAGAACTCCTATTGGACCAGGGTCAAGTCACTGGCGGCCAGGGAGTGTTGATTGATATCAGCTCCCGGGTAAAGGCTCAACAAGCCCTAACCAAGAATGAAGAACGGTTCCGTTCGATCACCGAGCAATCCTCCGATATCACAATGATTGTGGATCAAGACCGGATTATCCAATACATCAGCCCATCCATCAAAAACATCACGAAATTCACCCCGGATTCGATCCTCAATCAATCCTTCGATCACTTCATCCACCCAGATCAACAAGAAGAAATGGTTCTCCTGTTTAAAAAGATTTGCGACAGCCCTCCTGGAACCATCCTCAAATCAGGTCCCGTGATGGGTCTGCATCAAGATGGTCATTGGCTGTATTTCGACAGCACCCTAACCAACATGATGCAGGTCAATTCTGTGAATGGAATTGTCGTCAATGTACGTGAAATTACCCAGCAAGTTGAAATGGAAAAGGAACTGTGGCAAAGCGAGTACAGTTTCCGCACATTGTTCAACCAGGCCAACGATGCTGTATTGGTGATTACCCTTGATGGACATATTTTGGAAGTCAACCAACGTGCAGTGGAATTACTCGGGTTCAACTCGAGCACACTGACCTGCAAAAAGATTCAGGAAATACTGGATGAAATGGAGATTTTGCTTTTCAACCAGACTTTGGATAAATTAAAACAGGAAGTTCAGCTTCCCCTTTCCGAATGGACGCTTAAGAACAAGAATCAGCAATCCATCCCAGTTGAGATCAATTTTGGTCTGATCTACAACAACGACAAAGAACTTACCAGGATCATCTGCACAATCAGGGATATCAGCGAGCGAAAAAAGACAGAAGAAATGCTGCGCCACCTCGCTACTCACGATCCTCTGACAAAACTCCCTAATCGCGAATTATTTTTCAATCGCTTTGAAGACGCCTGCAAACATGCTCGAGAAGGCAGTTATTCCATTGCAGTGGCTTTTATCGATCTCGACGAGTTCAAAAATGTTAACGATGAATATGGCCACGCTACAGGGGACGATGTCCTCAAGCAGTTCTCTGCCCGCCTGAAGAGCACTATTCGCCAACATGACACAATTGCCCGCATTAGCGGGGATGAATTTATCCTTTTGTTTGAAGGTGTTGAAAAAGCTGAGGATATTGAGAGAGTGATTCAAAAAGTTAAGAAAAAAATCGGCGAGCCGTTTCATTCCAATGGACATTCGCTGCATATAGCTGCCAGTATCGGGATCAGTATCTATCCACAGGATGGGAAGTTTCCCGAAAAGATCGTTCACTTAGCGGATGCCGCCATGTATGAAGCAAAGAAACAGCATAAGCCGTATTTCTTTTACCATCAATCGCAGTAACCCCCCACCACCAACCAGAATTTAAATATATTTCTGTTGTTCTATCCCTGCTGGCTAATCCTGCTCCAGCCAATGGTATCCCTGGTTGTAATACAGGAGTGGTCTAAGCTCTTCTTCCGGACGACTGCTAATTTGCACTGCCACCACCTCACCAAACATGACCGTCGTGGTCTTAGCATCGTAGCTGTCCTTCAGGCGGCAGTCGAAGACTGCCAAACCCCCGAAAAGTAATGGACTGCCTGTTTTGAGAGTGAATGTCTCTAAACCTGCAAAGCGGTGTTCATCGTCACCAAGGCGACCCGCAAAAATATCTGAAAGTTCCCGCTGGTCTGCCGCCAGCAGGGTGATCCCAAACGCCTGGGAGTCAAATACAAGGTCATGTGTCCGGGAATCTTTCTGCAGAGACACCAAAACCATCGGGGGATCGACGGTTACCGAGGTAAAGGAACTTACTGTCATGCCATGGCGGACACCATCATAGCTGGCAGTCGCGATACCTATACCACTGGCCCAGTGGCGCATGGCGATCCGCAGCTGTTCTTCGAGAGGGAGAGGATTTTCATGATAGTTCATAACCCTATTTTAGTACAAACGCGTAAATTTAAACAGAACCCGTGATTTTTTCATTTTGACCCAATCAAATCGGTGAGTTCATTAAAAAACAGGCAGCTTACCAGCTACCTGTATATATGTTTCAGCTCTCACGTTGTTTTCTAATATTAGTAAAAACCTTTGCCGGTCTTCCTGCCAAGATAACCAGCCTCAACCATCCGCGCCAGCAACGGAGCTGGACGATATTTATCCTCACCCAAATCTCGGTGAAGAACCTGCATAACAAAATAGACCACATCCAGGCCGATCAAGTCCGCTAAGGTCAGGGGACCCATGGGATGTGCCATCCCTAATTTCATTACGGAATCAATCGCTTCAACGTCAGCAATACCTTCCTGCAATACATAAACCGCCTCATTGATCATCGGGCACAGGATGCGGTTCGAGACAAAACCTGGCGAATCGTGGACCACTACCGGGCTCTTGCCCATCTTCGCAGCTAATTCGACCACTGTTTCAGTTACCTCATCAGAGGTTTGCAAAGCACGCACAATCTCCACCAATTTCATCATTGGCACAGGATTGAAGAAGTGCATCCCGACAACTTTATCCGGTCGATTGGTCATCCCTGCCAGCTTGGTCAGGCTGATCGAGGAGGTGTTCGAAGACAAGATGACTCCAGGTTGGGCAAGTTCGTCCATTTCCTTAAAAATCTTAAATTTCAGTTCCGGGATTTCGGTGGCAGCCTCAATCACAAAATCAGCGTCACCAATGCCTGCCATACTCATCGTTGTCCCCACATTGAGCGCCGCATCACGCTGTTCCGCTGAGATGCGCTCTTTCTCAAACAGTTTGTTCACCGACTTTTCAATGGTTTGCTGCGCCTTCTCCAATGCCATCGGGTCAATATCCATCATGGTAACGCCATATCCAGAAACTGCGGCTGTTTGAGCGATCCCGTTTCCCATGGTGCCCGATCCCACCACAAAAATCTTCTTGATCTCCATTCAATCTCCTTATCTAATCTTTCTGCGTCGACCGTTCAGGCTAATCTTCAATTTCAACCGCCATTGCGACTGCTTCACCGCCACCGAGACATAACGAAGCAATTCCACGCTTCAAGCCGCGGTCTTTTAAGGCATAAATGAGAGTCGTTAGAACGCGAGCCCCGCTGGCACCGATCGGGTGTCCCAAGGCAATCCCGCCCCCATTGACGTTCACCTTCTCCCAATCCCAGCCAATTTTTTCCATATCATAACCATCCGCCAGCACTTGGGCGGCGAACGCCTCATTCAACTCCACCAGATCGACATCCTCCATCGTCCAGCCGACCTTGTCCAGCAGGACTGGAATCGCTCGAGCCGGGGCAATAAAAATATATTTGGGGTCCACGGCTTGTTGGGCATATCCCACGCCATCGCTCAGACCGGGAGCATTCCCAGCGGTGGATTTACCATCTTTTCTAAATACCGGGCGCAGTTTGGCCAGAGCTTCCAGGTTGGTGTCACGCCTGGGGGATTCATCGGTATCCACCACCGTGATCTGTCCTTTCCTACCGGGAACCTCGACCGGGACTATTTCCTGCTTAAACTTTCCGCTGTCAATCGCCGCGATCGCTTTCTGGTGGCTTTCGTAGGCAAACTTGTCCATCGCCTCCCGGCTGACCTCATATTCATCTGCTATAAAATCTGAGGCTTCACCCATGATCCACTCTTCAAACGGGTCCCACAATCCATCGTACTGCAGGGCATCCACGAGTTGACTGTGGCCATAGCGCAGTTGTCCGAGACGGCCGTGCACCAGGAAAGGAGCTCCACTCATGCTTTCCATCCCCCCAGCTACGAACAGATTCCCATCCCCGGCTTTTACCGCCTGAGCCGCCAGCATCACCGTTTTCAGCCCGGAACCGCAGACTTTATTGATCGTTGCCGCACCAACACTCCCCGGTAAACCACCATAGATAGCCGCTTGGCGGGCAGGATTCTGACCCAGTCCGGCAGGCACCACACAGCCCATCAAAACCTCATCGATCGCGGCCAGGTCTTCTAAACCAGCCCGTGATACTGCATCACGTACCACGAGCGCTCCCAATTGAGTCGCCGGGACTGAGCTAAGGCCTCCTAAAAACCGCCCAATCGGTGTGCGGGTCGCACTCAAAATCACTGCTTCAGTTTGTTTGTTGCTCATACAGTTCTCCCATCAAAGTATATTTTTTAAAATAAGAACCGCCGGGGATGCTTACCATGCATCTTTAACCCGGCGGTAGGTTTCCTCTAAAGCCTCAGGCAGCACTCTGGTCTGCCCAACAGCGGTCATAAAATTTGTATCTCCCTGCCATCGCGGGACAATATGAATATGGATATGCTCCTCAATACCTGCTCCCGCAGCCTCACCCATATTAATCCCAATATTGAACCCTCCAGGAGAATAAATCTCGTGCAGCACCTGGCTGGTTTTGGTGACCAGTTCGATCATCTCAGCACGGGTATCCGCATCCAGGTCATACAAATCGGGGGAGTGTTGGTAAGGCAGCACCATCAGGTGTCCGCTGGTATACGGATAGGCATTAAGGATTACGAAAGCCTTTTCTCCCCGGTAAACGATCAGATTTTCAGGCCCGTCTTCTTGCTGCAAAGCTGCACAAAATACGCAGCCGTTCTTTTTGAATTCGGTAATATAACGCATACGCCAAGGTGACCATAGATGCTTCATAAATGTTGTGCCATCATGCTGGGCATGTACCTCTTTTCTTGCTGCTCCTCTATTTTAGCAGAGTGTTCGGGATTTTCAAAAACCAATCTTCAACTGGTGTGAAAGGGGTGTAGCATGATACGCTCAGTTTCTCATTTGAGTTACCTAAGATGCCCAAACCCGCTTGACAGTTAGCTACCTTCCGGATTATCCTCATGTGCATGGAAGAACAGCTCTCTTTTATTCCTCAACCAGCTAGCAGCTACACAGTTTTCGAACTCAACAGCTACCTGCGCGCTTTGATTGAATCGGACTCACAACTGCAGGATATCTGGGTGAAAGGAGAGGTTTCCAACCTTTCAATCCCCAAATCTGGGCACATGTATTTCACCCTGAAAGATGCACAAGCTTCCCTCCGGTGTGTCATGTGGCGCAACCAGGTTCTGCGCTTAGCCAATCCGCCGCAAGATGGTTCTGCGGTAGAGGTGCACGGCAGCATCAGTGTCTACGAGGCGGGGGGGCAGTACCAGCTGTATGCCGACCAGATCCGGCCGGCAGGCGAGGGTTTGCTCTACCAGGAATTTATCCGGCTGAAAAACAAACTCGAAGCTGAAGGGTTGTTTGACGAGGACCACAAACGCCCGATTCCACCTGCACCCAGCGTGATTGGCGTGGTCACCTCCCCGACCGGTGCAGCTATCCGGGACATTATCAATACCCTCAGCCGGCGCTACCCTCTGGTGCGGGTGGTGGTCGCTCCAGCAGCCGTACAGGGAGAAGCTGCCCCACTGGAGATCGTGCGGGCGATCGAACTACTCAACCAATTCATCCAGCCGGACGTGATGCTGGTGTGCCGTGGGGGAGGCTCAATCGAAGATTTGTGGGCGTTTAACGATGAATCAGTGGCCAGAGCCATATATCATTCGCCCACCCCGGTAATCAGTGGAGTCGGGCACGAAACGGATTTCACGATCGCTGATTTCACCGCTGACCTTAGAGCCCCAACCCCTACTGCCGCCGCCGAGCTGGCCGTGCCGGACCAGTTTGAACTGCGCGGCATCCTGCTGGAACGCTTCCAAAGCTTGGGAAGAGCCGCTTCAGAAATCCTCGACGAGAAGCATTGGAACCTGACCCAAACCCACAATTTGCTGCAACGCTTTTCGCCCAGTGCCCGACTGGCGTCTGCCCGGCAGAGGACGGATGAACTCTACCGCCAGGGTGAGCGAGCCGTCAGGTACCAAATCCAGTTAGCTCGCACTCAAAACCAAGGCCAGTTTCAGCAATTGGCCGCCCTCAACCCAAATGGTGTGCTCCAACGGGGGTATGCCGTGGTGACCAGTGGTGAAACCTTGGTTAAGAGCAAAAGTGACGTTCATTCCGGCGACGGCTTAAAGATCCAGGTCAGCGACGGCGCCTTCCATGCCGAAGTGACCGAAAATGGAGAATGAGATGACCGAAGAATCAAATCAAGACGAACTCACCTACGAGCAAGCTTTCGAAGAACTGCAAACCGTGATCGCCCAGCTCGAGGCCGGCGACAAACCTCTGGAGGAAACCTTAGCACTCTACGAGCGCGGCCAGGCACTCTACCAGCGCTGCACCACCCTCCTTGACCAGGCAGAAATCAAAGTCCAGCAGCTCAACCAAGATGGATCGATGGATGATTTCGAAGCCTCATAAAAGTCTTCTAGAAATAGGTTGGATCGGGTTTAGGACCTAAATTAATTGGTATCGTTTTAATATCGAGAATATAAAACCAGCCCGCACGGTGATTGTGCGGGCTGGTCATTTTATCGGTTACTGCCTGCCGGCAGGCGATTCGCCAGGCGAGAAAGTCAGCACCTCGTCACTGTCCGTAAAGAGGAACAACATCCCGTCCCGGATAGCAAATCGGGTGGCTTGGCCGAGCAGTTCAATAAAGGCTGCCTCCTGCTTCATGATCGGGTCGCTGCATGCCATACGGGTCATCCCCATCGGACCCGCTGAAAACGTCAGCTGGTCACCGTCTACGACCACATCGCCAAAATAACGGTTGCACCCAGAAGAACCGGATAACTGTCCCGTTTCAGGATCATATTCCAAAGAGACCACTACCTTTTCCAAAACACCCTGGGTTTGAGACAGGTTTCCATATCCATTTAAGACCCAGGTTGTTCCCGGTAAATCTCCAGCATTCACTTTCAGCTCCTCTACTTTGTCAATCACATCCACCAACACATAGCGCAATGAAGAGCCCCCTGCAGGCGGGTCTTGTTGTTCCAACCGTTCAACCAGCAAGGTGTAGCGGTAACCGGGTTGGTAATCAAACCCTTCGATCTGGTTGTAAAAGAACTGCCAGTCCTCATCCGGTTCGTATTTGACCTGCATGCACTGCCGCGGTCCCTCTCCGACGCAATCCACCAACTGTGGACCAATAATCATCGTTATCTGAGAAGAGAGACTAGACTGATCTACATTTTCTTCCGGTTGGTTTGAGGATGCCAATCCTCCACAGGCAGTTAAAATAACTGCCCATACTGTCAGTGTTAATATCCAATATCTTTTAAATTTCATCATAACCTCAATCTTTTATTTTTAATCGTTCAGAGCTATAACGTTTTTATACTGAACCAGGTTCCCGTAAATCTGCAACCTCAAAAAATTTTGGGCGCAATGAGTAAAATTTTGCCCACTTTCTTTTGGGTCTCGGTAGAGACTGAAATATTAATCGGTTTTCACGGAAATCGGGTTTCTTTTGTATCCGTTTTTCTGCGGTTGAATACCTTATTTGGAACTAATTCCCATCACGGGTTATCAGTTTTGGCTTCTGCCAACGCCCCAGAGATGAAGCGAACGGCTTGATCCTGTGACTGCACCTCACCGATCGCCTGGGCTTCACGCAGCGCCTCCAGCAGCTCACCAATCTGGGGACCGGGCTGCAGGTCGAACATCGCCATGATTTGGTTGCCATCTAAAAACACATTGGGATCAATTTGTTCGGGCGATTCCCAATAAGTTTCCAACAGAAGGCGATCCACCTCCAGATGTCTTTGCAGCACCTCTTGCGGCAAGGTATACCCATAAATACCCCTCAAATCCGCCAGCGCCACCAATACAATATCCACTCCCGCCGGACCGTTATCCCGCCAGAATCGGTAGACCGCTTTTCGGGTAGGCGGATTGGCTTCTTTGGCAAGCTGCCAGGGTCGCATATGCCCCTGCAGGATGCGGCTCAGGCGCTGGATTTCAGCTCTGCTCAGGCGCAGAGCATTCCCCCGCTCGGAAATCTGCTCTGCTCCGCTGCTCTCGTGGCCGATAAACCGGATTCTGCCAGACTCTTCTACGCTTCGATGGCGCGGTTTGGTGAAGTCATGACATAGAGCGGCCAGGAAAAGTATCGGGCGGTATGGCCGGTCGGGCACCAGGTCAGTGCTCAGATGAGCGCTGATTTGCTTTCGAAAGCGCCCCAATTGCTGAGAGAGCAGCCCGCTGAACAGGTCTCCTCCCAATTCATTATCATGCACGTATCCCTCATCCAACAGTTGGAGCACCCGGTCCATCTCCTGGACAGTATGCAAAGCGTGCTCCCAAACATCGTATATATGCGGGGCAGATTGAGTGACTCCTTTCATATCGGTCACTTCTGGGATGATTTTCTCAAGGACGCCGAACAAATCCAGCACCCGCAAATTAGTATCGGGTTTCGGGGCATCCAGCACTTTGAGGAACTCGTCCCGAAGCCGCTCCGCCGAGACTTGTCCGATTAATTCAACCGCCGGACCGACCAGCGCCTGGGTTTCGGGCAAGATGGCCAGGTGATAGATGGAGGACATACGCACCGCCCGCAGCACTCGCACGGGGTCGTTGAGTAAGGAATTTGGGGAGCAGGCACGCAGTCGCTTCTTGAGCAGATCATCTACCCCACCCAGTGGGTCAATCACAGTTGTCAGATCATTGAGTGCCACGGCGATGGCATTGACGGTAAAGTCCCGGTTTCGCAGGTCTTGCTCCAGGGTCTCACCCTGCATGGACGCAAAATCCATCACCTGGCGAGCGCCTGCCTGATCCACCAGCACCACCCTGCCAACTTCAAAATCCTCGTCCATGGTGTAATAAGCCCCACCCAGCGCATTGGCCACTTTACGGGCAGTTCCCAGGGTATCTTTCTCCAGCACAAAATCCAGGTCGCGGGAGGTAATCC
>JARROY010000025.1:0-11468 GCA_037383445.1 Anaerolineales bacterium
ATTTCCTGATCACTTATCTCCCCAACAAAATATTTTAGGAAACGCACTAGACCTTCTTCCTTTGTCCACTCCTTAGCCTCGATACCTGTATCTAACTTCTCTTCGTAACTTAAGGGTGGCAGCTCATCTGCATTCCCAGACTCTTCAACCGCGACAGGGGTGTTGGTGGGAGAGGATAACGTCGCTGTTGCAGTTGGGGTGAGCGTGCTATCAGCATCCCCGGTGCTACCAAATGAAGTATTGTTTGGTGTGTCGTTGTTTGTGCCGCATGCAGCACCCAGAACGATCAAGGTGATTACAACGAAATTGATTTTTAAATTTTTCATTTTACTTCCCTTAAGATTGGTCATTGCTAATGCATTTCTGAAATCAGGAAGATTGCTTTTCATCCTCCTCATACTATGGGTTAGGTATATCCGGTGTGCCCGGGGTTGGGATCGGTGTGGGTAAGATTTTATCTACCCGGTTGAACATTAAATCTCCATATTCTGGAATGGTGACGGTCAGGGTGTCCTTATTGCAGACGTACTTCCCGGTGGTGTTCGTTGGGGCGTTGTCGGTATTCAGGTCTACACCTCCCACCCCTATACCACCATAGGTTTCTCCGAAGATGCTGAAGCTGCCTTGGTTGTTGTCGTTGAAATAGGTGACTTGACCACCGCCTAAATCCATCCCGACGCTATCGGTAATATCAAGAAAATTCGTGACGGTCATTTCTTTGCCATCCGCAGAGTAATTCCCATTCCCATGCCCATTAATAATGGTGGAAAATTGTTCATCGATGGTAATGGTGAAATCTTCTCGCTGAGATAGGATGACACCTTTTACATTAAACTGTAGGTATTGATGTCCGCTGACGGTTAAGTCGAATGTTTGCCCAGAAAGGGCCATGATCCTTTCCATATACTCTGCAAAGCTTTCGGGATCCACATCCCAGGTGCCCAGCAGGCAGGGGTCGCATTCAGCTTTATCTGCTTCATTTACATTGGCTGAATGTGTGTAATACCCCTCGTTGGTGGTGGTGACCACAAACAGGTAGCGGATATTCTCCTTGCATTTGGAACGCACTTCGGGAGGGAGACTGCTCCAGGCATTGATAACTTTTTTGAGATCATATTCCACACTGGAGAAACTTCCGTTTCCTTCTTCGATCGGAGATTGCAGGAAGCGTTTCTCTTTTTCATAATCAGCATAATAGCGCGTGGCAATAAATGCGCCTGTGGTGAACTGGACTTCTCCTTTGTCCTTGATTGGTTTAGTTCCGGTTGTCTTGGCGGGATCTGTGGTGATTCTGCCACCACCGGAGTCGAGCACCCCGATGCTAAGGTATTCCACCACGAACTGATTGAAATTCCCTTCCATACCCTGAACTGCAGCTAGGGCAGCCCGTTGACCATCATGTTCACCATAAGCAGAAAGCCGGTCAAGAATATCGATCAGTACTTCGGGAGAATATTTGTTGCCCATGTACTGGAAAAAGACGAAGTTTTCGTAGGTCATCTGGAAAATCGATTGGGTTACCGAATCTTGATCAAACCAAGGCAGTGAGGCCCATTCCCGGTTTGCTTTAGGATAGACCAGGTTACTGAAATAATGTGCTGAACCTTCCAGCCACCATTTTTGAATGCTGTAAGGCTTGGTATTGGTGAATGACCAATCTTGCACGCAGTGGAACATCTCGTGAGCAACGATCTGCTTATATTGTTCCAGATTGTATGATTGAGCCGCTCGAGGGAACATTGTAATGGGGCAAGCCTGATTATCAATATCAAAATAATACTGTTCACCATTGGTACTCCCATCGGGAAGTATGGAAAAAAGGAGGTTTACATTTTTTATTGTGAGGGCGTCGAAACCGGAATAGGTAATGACCGCATCTGCTAGCGCGTCCAAGGTGTTGCCAATCAAAGCTTCTTTTTCTTCATCTCCTGACCAAAATTCAGGGTAATAAACTCTTAAAATATTGCCATCAATTTCCTTCTCTTCATAGAAGAAACATAAGACTCCTGGATCAACATTCCCTACGTATCCTTGGTTCGCTAAATTTTGGCAAGCTGCCTGGTCTTGCTGAGAAAGGGAGGGTTTGCTGGGAGAAGCCAATTTGTTGGAGGAAACAAAACCGCCTTTCTGGCTGATTAGATCGAGTACTTCTTGAGGAGGGAATATCATTCTGAGGAGTCGCTCAAGTTCTTCTTGAGTTTTTGGATCACCATCAGGAGACTCAAGGTAATCTCCAGCTAGGCGAACGATTCCGGTGCCAGCCTGTTCCTCAACTTTAGAGATGTCTTGGATCTGATCAGCGGAGATCTCGCCAACGAAATATTTTAGAAGCTGTACTATCCCTTCGCCTTCACTCCAGTTCCCGGCTTCAATACCAGCTTGGAGGATCCTATCAAAGGAGAGGGGAGGAAGTTCACTTGATTCTTCATCTCCTTCAGGAATTGGGCTGTTTGTAGGGGAGGATAAGGTGGCTGTTTGTGTGGGGGAAATACTTACAGTATCTTGGTTTTCTGGTGGTGTATTGGTTTGATTACTGCCGGAAAGGGTGCTGCAAGCCATTCCTACTATAAATAATGTAACGATTAGGAATAATAATTTTTTATTTCCCATCTGTTTTCTCCAATATTAATTTATATAAATAACACCTTAATTATCTTATTTTACCAGATGGTTGAATCATGCATTATTTGTGGATAGTAAACTCGGGTATTTTTTTCTGAACTTTTATTGTATTCAGCAGTGAAATCCTGTATGCTGTATACAAGGTTTAGAGTATGGTCTTCAAGGTGCAGATGGGAAATAAAATTAAAGCCGCAAAAGTCCTGCTAGAAAATTACTACCCCACAGACAAAATACAAGTCGAAATTATCCCCGCAGAAACCACAAATAAAACCAATTTCAACTTACATCAATCTTTGGGAGTTAAAAAACCGCGCCAGACGATTGTGATGCTTTATGGTATGGATTACGCTGGTGAAGAAGATCCCAGATTGGTGAAATTTGCGAATGCATTTGCAAAATCGGGTTTCAGAGTTGCTGTCCCATGTTTGAATGGGCTAAAGTCCTTAGAATTTCAAATTGATGATGTTGATCGTATATGTGATTTGGCGCTGTATTTGGGCCAGACGTTTTCTGACACCGTTGGGATATGTGCTTTCAGCATCGGTGGGGGATATGCTTTAGTAGCTGCTGCCAATTTAGTTAATCAGATCGCAATTGACCCAATTTTGTTATTCAGCCCATATTATTGTCTTAACGAATTATGGGAATATTGGAAAGATAAAGACCTGGTTCAGCCGACAAACGACCGTGAATGGGATCATTTCCTCTGGAATAAAATGGCTCTTGCCTATCGTGGGTTGGATTCTTTGGGATTTAGTCAGAATGAACGAGAGGATTTTCTTTATCGGCTAAGACATTATTGTTCTGAAGATTCGCTTGATAAAAAACGTGCGTATTACCTTCAATCCCTGGCACATCTAAAAGTTCCAAAGTATGGTGATTTCCCGATACGCTCAGAAATCCTTGACGCGCTTTCTCCGAAGGGAAAACTATATAACATCACGGGAAAAGTCTTGCTGGTTCATGATACCAATGACCTGATGATTCCACCTTCACATACAGAGCGAATTTTCAAAGAACTTAGTGGCTCAAAAATGACCAGTTCCATCACTCACCGCAAGATCATTACACCGTTGCTGTCCCATGTCACGATCAACAATTCATGGAAATTGATGGATGGATTAAGTATCCTGGATATGATGGGGGAGTTTTTTTAAAGTATCCAGTTAGCTTTGAGGAGGTTCGATTTTATGAATAAAAATCTCTTGCTGGTGAGCTCTGCAGTAATTTTGGTGGGAGTCGTACCCCTATTAATGTATACTTTTGTCCTGGGAATTTTGCCATCTATCCAGGCAGCAGATGCGCTTGCCATATTGAACCAAACTCCAGAAGAATACTATTTAATAGATGTGCGATCATCGACTGAATATGGTCAAAACCATATTGAAGGTGCAGTTTTATGGCCGCTAGAAGATATATTAAAAGTTGATTCATTGGATGAAATACCATCACAATATCAAGGAAAACAGTTGATTTTTATTTGTAACGCTGGGTTTTTGAGTGGAGAAGCAGTCCGTCATATGCAGAAAATAGGATTTCAAAGTAGCTTAAACGCCCAAGGAGGTATGCAGGAATGGATCAAATCAGCAGCGGAGAATCCTCAACTCAGGTACACCCATTTCGTTCAAAACGGCGTTATAAAAACTGGACCATTTCAAGAATTATCCCTCTTTGAACAAATCATCCCGATCTTATCTGGGTTTGTGATTAAACCCAGCCATATGATTTTGAGCTTAGTAATGATATTGGTGTTATGGAAATCCCGCGTTGATGGAGATCTGAAAATACTGAATTGGGGGTTGGGGTTTTTGCTGCTTGGGGAATTGTTCTGTGCGATCAACTTTTTATTCTTTGCAGATGATTCCTTGTTATCAGAATATTTTCACAATTACGGTATGCTTCTAGGGTTTGGTTTTATCTTTTTTGCCATGTTTGAAGGTTTGGACGAGCGAATCTTTAGATTCAGCGCGTTGAAAAAGCCATGTATGTTCATCCCACTTTGCGAAAAGTGCTTCAAGAATGCTGAAGTAAGCTGTAAAGTTAAAAACATATTTTTATGGGCATGCATTTTCTTGGCGATACTTTCAATGATTCCCTTTTTGGTTCCGATTCATGCGGACAGTTATATGACAGAAATATTTGGAACTTTGCACCAATATGCCAAGGTTTCTGTTTTCCAGTATTACGAATTCAGGGTTATCCCTATCGTTTCGGTGCTTTCTTTTCTAGCTGCTTATACCCTGCAGAAGCTATCCCCCAATAAAATTCTCCCAATTGCATCACGTGTTTTTTTCTCAGGGGGTCTTGGAGGATTGTTTTTTTCAATCTTCCGGCTGCTGCTTGGCTCTGCGTTTCAGAATCAGCTACACTTCTCAGATTTTTGGGAGGAAGCGACGGAGATGATGTTAGTAGTGCTTGTGGCGTATATTTTATGGCAGTTTAGGAGCAAACTCTTTCCAGATCGGATCGTATTGATTCCACAAAAATGGGTGGAGTAGCTGATTTATTCGGTTTCTAAACGGAGCTGGTTGCCAAGCAGATACTCGAGTTCCTGGCGGAAAGTTTCCTGCAGGGCAGTTTGTTTATGTGTACTTCTCAGGCAGCTTGCGGGTTCTTTTACCAAGATCTCGATTTCATCAAGGGTAATACGACCGTTTTCATCAAGATCTAGGGGGTGCAGCACGCAGTAGAAAGGTTTGAAACGCCATCTGTGATCTCCGTTCTGCTCGGCGGCTACCTGAAGGGCGCACTTGAAATCCTTGCGCAGGAAGATGCAGGAAGTACCGCCGTAGTGATAGGGGTTGGGAATAATGGTGGTGTGCACCACCACTCCACTGAGGGCATGGTCATCCGGCTCCTGCTGTCCATCGAACCACGAATCCGATGATTGGTGTTCTTCATCCATATAGGGGGATATCTGATCGGCATGCTTGAGAATGTCTTCTGCGTGAAGTTTATCCACCCAAGCGCCATAGATGCAGCAAGCCGCCCGGCAGTTGGGCCAATCGCAGCGTTCAACACGTTCAGATTTTTTTAATCTCGGATGCATACGGTAGGCGTTGCTCATAGCTCTAATTCTAACCGTTTTATGGACTTTGGAAAATAGAGTACAATTTGTTTTTCTAATGTGGAACAATTAATCATTCTTACTCCCAGGATCAGGAAAGTACATGAAAGTAAAACACTGGATTGCATTCATTGGTTTATCTGTGGCTTGGGGCTCTTCCTTTTTCTGGAATAAACTAGCCCTGCAGGAAATTGGGCCATATTCTCTGGTAGCGCTGCGGCTGCTGCTGGGTTTAATTGGAATGCTAGGAGGGATGTTTATCCGTCGTCCAAAGATGCCCCAAACCCGGCGCCAATGGTTAATCTTGGGCTTGCTCGGATTGACTAACACCGCGGTACCTTTCTCGATGATCGCCTGGTCGCTGAAGTTTATCGATTCGACGGTCGTCTCAATTCTGGTGAGCAGTACCCCAATCTTTACAGTCATCATGGCACATTTCTTTATCCAGGAAGAGCGGCTGGTTGCCAGGAAAATCCTGGGTATTCTGGTTGGTTTTTTTGGTGTAGTAGTGCTTTTCTGGCGTGGGATGGTTCACATAGGCGAAATGGGCTTGGTGGGCCAGCTTTTGGTTTTGGGGGCTACTTCCTTGTATGCGGTGAGTGCAATTATTGTAAAACGAGAGACCAGCAAGCTGGATCCGCTGATCCAATCCTTTTTCTCAATCCTGGTAGCAGATCTATTTATGTGGATTGTCGTGTTTTTTGCAGAGCCAACTTTTATCGTACCTACTCAAACGGTTACCTGGGGGGCCTTGGTTTGGCTTGGAATTATAGGGTCAGCATTGGCATACCATTTATATTTTTACCTTATCGCCAATATTGGCCCTACCAGTGCTTCACTGATCACGTATCTGATGCCTGTGGTTGGGCTGAGTTTAGGCGTTCTGCTTCTGGGAGAGGATTTTGATCTGCAACTTGTCTTCGGAGGGATTCTTGTCTTGATCAGTATTTGGGCAGTTAACCGGGCAGGTACATCATCCGAAGACGGAAAAACAACATCAGAAACTTAGTTCCTGATGTTGTTTTTCCATGGGTGATGGTGTTAATCTTTAATACGAATTTAGCCCAATAAAGTTTCACGGCAACTGGTATAACTCCACCAGTACCCCGCCTGTACTTTTGGGGTGAATGAAGGCGTATTTGGTGCCGTTTTCACGCTTTCGGGGGGATTCGTTAATCAGGATTACCTGGTGATCCTGCAGTTTGTTCATCATCGCTTCGATATCCGTTACCTCCAGGCAGATATGATGGAGGCCACCGCCGTTTTTCTGCAGATAGCGTCCCAATCCGGTCTCGGGGTCTGTTGGCTGTACGAGTTCAATTTCGCTTTCTCCGGTGGGGAAAAAGGCCACCCGGGCGCTCTCGGCAGAGACTTCTTCAAGCTGGGCGAGTTCCAACCCAAGGGCATCCCGCCAGAAGGGAAGAGCGGATTCGATATTTTCTACTAGGATAGCAATATGATTGATTTTCATGGTTGGTTTTCCTCTAAATAAAATTTCAGCCTAAGGCCTGGTACTCGCCCCATTCCTTGCGCAGCAGGCCGCAGATTTCTCCTAAGGTGATCTGGTTTTCAACGCAATCGATCAGAATAGGCATCAGGTTTTGGTTGGAGCGGGCAGCAGCTTTGAGTTGGGTGAGCCGTTCGCTAACTTTGTCAGAGTCACGGTTTTCCCGCAGTAATTTTAAGCGTGCACGCGCATCAACTTCAATTGAAGGATCCACCGTCAGGCGTTCCAGGTCGATCTTTTCATCGACTTGATACGCATTAACCCCAACAACAATTTCTTCCTGTCTTTCTACTGCTTGCTGGAACTTGTAAGCCGCGTCGGTGATCTCGTTTTGAATATACTGTCGTTCGATAGCTGCCATGGCTCCGCCCATTTCATCGATCCTCTGGATGTAAGTCAAGGCTTGGGCTTCAATTTGGTCGGTGAGGGTTTCAATCAGGTAAGATCCTGCCAAGGGGTCTACCGAGTCGGCCACGCCGGATTCGTTGGCGATGACCTGCTGAGTACGCAGCGCCACACGCACAGATTTTTCAGTCGGCAGCCATAGGGCTTCGTCCATGCTGTTGGTATGGAGAGATTGGGTCCCTCCCATCACAGCAGCCAGTGCCTGGAGTGCTACCCGGACAACGTTGTTTTCAGGTTGTTGGGCGGTAAGGGTTGAGCCCGCAGTTTGTGTATGGAAGCGGAGCATCATGGCACGCGGGTTGGTAGCGCCAAATCGCTCCTTCATGATCTTTGCCCACATGCGGCGGGCAGCCCGATATTTAGCAACTTCTTCCAGGAAGTTGTTATGAGCATTGAAGAAGAAAGAGATCTGGGCGGCAAATTCATCGACATCCATACCAGCCTGGATAGCCGCTTCGACATACGCGATCCCATTGGCCAGGGTAAAGGCAACTTCCTGCACGGCAGTGGAGCCTGCTTCCCGAATGTGGTAGCCGGAGATACTGATCGTGTTCCAGCGCGGCACTTCTGCATGGCAGTATTGGAAGATATCGGTGATCAGGCGCATGGATGGCTTGGGAGGAAATATGTAAGTCCCGCGGGCGACATATTCCTTAAGAATGTCATTCTGGATTGTCCCGCGTAATTTATTAGGTGAAACTCCCTGCCGCTTTGCTACGGCGATGTACATAGCCAGCAGCACTGAGGCAGGTGCATTGATCGTCATGCTGGTAGAGACTTTGTCCAGTGGGATGTCTTTGAAAAGGGTTTCCATGTCCTCTATGGAAGAAATCGAAACACCCACTTTACCGACCTCTCCGATCACGATCGGGTCGTCGGCATCATAGCCGATCTGGGTGGGGAGGTCGAAGGCGACGGATAATCCAGTCTGCCCTTGTTCGAGCAGGTAGCGGTAGCGTTGGTTAGATTGCTCTGCCGTGGCATATCCAGCATACTGCCGCATGGTCCACAAGCGGGAGCGGTACATAGCTGGATGAATGCCGCGGGTGAAGGGGTATTCCCCCGGAAAGCCGATCTGCTCCTGGAAATGCTCCTGCCCAGAAGGCGGGGTGTAGATTGGCTCTATTTGGATTTCTGATGATGTTTTGAATTCTTTTTTACGTTCCGAAAACCGGTCAATATTGGGTCGGTAAGTATCTGATTCCCAGCGGGATTTATCTTCTTGGATAGTCATTGTACGCTCTCTTTGGTTGGTTTCCTTAAGTATACTTGGATGTGGATTGGTGGTCTAGTTGAAGGGATACCTGGTGCTAGTATAATTGCAGAAAAAAATCGATTCGGGTCGTTCGTATTTTAAACTTGATGTTAAATCGCAAGCAGATTTAATCCAAAGGTAAATTTCGCAGTACAATCAAATTAATTAGATTCAGGTATGAACTTGGAGGTAGAAAAATGGCCAAACGACTGATCCTGGTGGCAGGCAACATTGGGGCAGGAAAAACATCGATTACAGAAAAATTGGGAGAACGCTTGGGTTGGGAAACCGGATACGAGTCCGTTTCCGATAATCCTTACCTGCCTGATTTTTATGCCGATATGTTGAAATGGTCCTTCCATCTGCAGGTGTTTTTCCTTGGCCACCGTGCCGAGCAGCACCTTGAAGCGGCCAAAAAGCATCGCTCCGCGATCTTAGACCGCAGTATTTACGAAGATTTTTATATTTTCTCGCGCGCTCTGCGCCAAATGGGAAACATGAACGAAAGGGATTACCTTTCTTATAAGCGTATTTTCGACCGAGTGGTTGATAGTCTGCCAGTACCTGATCTTTTGATTTACTTGTGGGCTCCAGTGGATGTGTTGATGCAGCGCATCCGCAGCCGCGGGCGTGAGATTGAAACGGGAATTTCTCCGGAATATCTCAAACTGCTTGAATCGTTTTACGATGAATGGCTGTTGAATTTTGACGCCTGCCCGGTTCTGACCATCCGCAGCCATGACCTCAACTTCGTGGATAACTCCTCAGACCTGGATGTTGTCATCGACCGGATTAATAAAGCCCTGGCCGGCAGAGATGAGCTTGTGCTGGGTGAGAAACCTGGTGAGTAAAGATTGCTGATTCTCGCAACCACAACTTAATTCGGTCTTTTGATCAAAGCGAACTGTCCCAAATACCTTGGGGCAGTTTTTCTTTTAGCACCTATTTAAAGCCCCCGATAAGCTGATTTGCAGACTGGTTTTTCGAGTGTCGTGAGAATGTCGTGCTTACGACATTGAATTAATTTGGTCAATCTTTATACTAAGTGTAAAATTACTTTGTAAGGAGTTTGCCATGAAACAACCAGAACTTGGAATGAAAGTTTCTGAACTGCGTCAGGAAAAGGGGATGACCCAAGAGAACCTGGCAGAAATTTGTGAGATCAGCACGCGCACAGTGCAGCGGATTGAAAGTGGAGAAGTAGACCCACGCCTGTTTACTCTCAATACCTTGGGAGAGGTTTTGGAATTTGACTTTACCGCCGGAGACCTGGAAAATGAGACACTGTGGTTGGCAGCGCTGCACCTTTCCAGTACATTATCGATCGTCTTGATCCCGCTGCTGATTTGGTCGTGGAAAAAGAAGCAGAGTTATAAAGTAGACCGGCATGGGCGCGATGTGCTCAATTTCCAGATCACGATTACGATCCTGCTGTTTGTTTCCGTGCTTTGTCTGATGCTTGCACCCGTTGCACTGATTGTTCGTGATGCCAGCAACCCGCCTCCTATTGGCAGTCCAAGTCTTGGTGTGCTGGAAATTATGGTGATCGGTGCCACGATTCCTTTATTTTTGATTGGTTTATTTACTTTCTACCAGGGGATTAAAAATACCATCAGGGTGCTGTCCGATAAACCATACTATTATCCACTCAGTATCAAGTTTGTGAAATAAAGGTAGGTTTCCCAAAATCTAGGTCAAATGCAGCAGGACAATCCAAAATAGACAGCGAGCCGCTTGGTAGAACGAGCGGCTTTTTAGTTTATTCGCGAGGAAATCTTCATACAATCTTCATTTTTCGCTCATACCTTCTTCAAAACTGGCGGCTAAGATAGGGACAAATAGACAACGGACGAGTTCCGAAAACAAATATGAAAGAGGTAAATAAAATGAAAAAGTTGATCATCGTTTTGACAATCGCAATAGTAGGCATCGCCGCATTTAGCTTTGTCGGTAGTGCCAGCGCCCAGGCAGCTGTTCCCGAAATTTTAGGCAACGGCGGACCGCAAGGCCCCCGCGGCGGTCATGGAGACGGCACGGGTGTTCCAATGGAGCGAAATATCAACCTGGATGGAATGCTGGATGATATGATGGCATCTTACATCGCAGATGAGCTTGGAATAACCGTGGAAGAGCTGAAAAGCCGTGAGGCAGCAGGTGAATCCCTGGTGGAGATCGGTCTTTCCCTTGGCTTCGACCAGGAAACCATTTTTGATCTTCACACCGAGGCTCGCCTCGCTGCAATCACCCAGGCAGTGGAAGATGGCTTGATTACTCAAACAGAGGCAGATTGGTTGATCTCCCGCCTAGATTTTGGCCAGTATCAGTATGGCGCCAATGCTGGAACATGCACTGGTGACTGCACCCCACAAGCGCAGAAAAGGTTGCGCAATGGCAACCGCGGCAACCGCCCGGTGACTCCCTAGTCTTCGTATTCATAGGTAGTTATCGCCTAAGATTTGATCCAGCAGTTGCCTGTTAGGATGATAGCTGGACAATTCGCTGGAGGTAAAAATCCCCCGATTGAACATCGGGGGATTTTTTATGCTATTGATCTTGCCCCTTGTCTCAAGCTTAATGCTGCAAGATTTTACTCAGGAACAGCTTCAGACGAT
>JARROY010000026.1:0-12592 GCA_037383445.1 Anaerolineales bacterium
TCGGAGAAGATGACCTTTGGCGATTATGTCCTGATGTCGGCTTTTGAAGAGGAGGTTGTTCAATTTTTCTAGGCAGCACCTGCCTGCTTGAGGAGTGCGGATGACTTTTGCACAAAGTAAACTGGATTTGTACTATGCCATATCTAATCGACGGACACAACTTAATCGGTAAAATTCCTGGGCTTGAGCTAAGCGAGTTGGACGACGAAAAAGAACTCATCCAACTGCTGCAGAATTACTGCCAACAGGTGGGCAAAGATGTTGAGGTATATTTCGATCACTCTGCCAGCGGCCATGCCCGCGCCCGTGTGCACGGAAAAGTTACCGCCAGATTTGTACGCTCCGGAGAAACCGCCGACACCGCCATCATCAGGCACCTAAAACGGTTAGGGAAACAGGCCGCCAATTGGACGGTGGTCAGCTCGGATAGGGAAGTACTTGCAGCCGCCAAACGCTCCCACGCCCGGACGATTTCTTCTGAAGACTTTGCCAGGGATCTGCTCGCAGAAGGCACCTCCAACGGCTCCATCGAGTCGCCAGAGATCAGCAGCGAAGAGATAGACGACTGGCTGAAGCTGTTTGGCGACCAGGATGAGCCGCAAGAATAGCCTTTAAAAGGACAAAAGCCGGGGTTTTATGTGACCCGGCCCTTGTCTAAGGAGGAGAAGAGAGGTGTTACCCTAAGTACTTTTATCTTAGCCTGCTCTTCTAAACTTTGCTTGACGCAACCCCACCAACTGGACGATTTTTATCCGATGATTCCCCTACGAAAAGCAAAAGACCCCGCATTTACGGGGTCTTGACAACTATTTGGATCAAATTTCAGCGGCCGCCGACCAATTCGTCCTGCAGTTTCTGCAGTTCGTCCCATTTTCCTTCCGCGGCCAAAGCAGCTTGCTTCGGCCAAGACGATTCATCCATTGCTTTATAGATCGAACCTGCCGCATCCAGGATTTCATCTAACTGTGCCGGGGTGCGGTTGGCTAATTCGGCAAAAGTAGTAATCCCAGCCTGGTTGAGCAATTGCTGCACTTTCGGGCCAATGCCTTCAATCCTGGTCAGGTCATCCGGTTCAGCCGCAACCGTTTCATGGTGCTGTGTGCCAGCCTCCTCACCTTCAGCCTGGCGGGAAAGCGCCCACCAAACCACCGCTACCAGCACGATAAAAATAATTAAAATAAGCCACCCATCCATATTCATCTCCTTTAGTGTCTGTTTTGGTAAATTATAACCTAGCTATGCATATATAACAGACCAGTCGCTTCCATCCAGTCTGCAACCTGGTCTGCTGCCCGACTCACATCGTCATCGCTGATATCCACCTCCAACACCGGCAATATCGAGCCCTGCACCAGCTTAGAGATCTCTTCCTGCTCCTGAATAAAAATCCCCAAATCATCGTATTGAGAGGGTTTGCCCGATACCTTCAAGCGTTCTGCTCTGGCCGCTTCAAAAGTCTCCGGGCGGCGGGTGCACAGCACAATGCAAAATCCCAGCGGTTTTAAGCGCTGCTCCAACCAGACAAAATCATAATCTTTGTGGTTGTACATCCGCTGGTAAAGCCGGGTAGAGATATGGAAGCGGTCCACGATCCATGAATAATATTTCTGCAGTTCAAAGATGCGCACCCAGGCATGGTAAGTTTCCATCGCCAAAGCCTCTTGCTCGGGTCGAAAATTAATCAAACCTTCCCCCCACGGGTAGTTCGAGAATGCACACCATTCCGCCGAGATCAGCGGTGAATGGTACTGGTACTTGCGCGGGCGTCAGCCGTGTCCCTTCCAAAATGATCTTGGGCACCATTTTTGACATGGGCTATACTCCGCTAAATTTGCTATCCAACCGAAATATCATTACTCTTGTTCCAGGATCGAACGCATCTCGTCAAAACGGGCTTGCTCTTTAGGATCCACTTGAGGGTAGGCCATATCCAGCGAGTTGAGATTCTGCACGATCAGTTCCGCCACGGTTCGGCGCATAAACGGTTTATCGTCTGCCGGGATGGCATACCAGGGCGCCCAGGGTCGAGAGGTCACCTTAAGCATCTGGTCGTAAGCATACATATATTCTTCCCAATGGCCACGCTCTCTCACATCCCCAACCGAGAACTTCCAGTTCTTTTCAGGCTCATCGAGACGGGATAAAAAGCGCTCTTTTTGTTTTTCTTTGGATACATTGAGCCAAAACTTGAGAATCACCGTTCCCGAACGCGCCAGATGGGCTTCGTGCTCGAGAATCGAGGCGTAGCGGTCTTCCCAAAAACTTGGCATATCCGTTGGTGAGTACGGCAGCTTCTGCGCTTCAAGAAATTCTGGATGGACACGCACGACCAGCACCTCTTCATAATAACTCCGGTTGAAAATTCCGATCCGCCCCCGCTCCGGCAGCCGCTTAGAGGTCCGCCAGAGAAAATCATGGTCCAGTTCTTCAGCACTGGGGGCTTTGAAGGAAAATACCTGAAAACCTGCTGGATTGACCCCGGTAAAGACATTCCGAATCGTGCTGTCTTTGCCAGCTGCATCCATTGCCTGGAAAATAAGCAGGATGCTGAACTCGTCATGCGCATACAGCACACGCTGCAGCTCCTGGAGTTCGTCCACCAATTCCTTCAACCGGGCTTTGTTCTGGTGCTTATCCCCGGCACCGGCTGGCGGTTTGGATGATGCCTGAGAGATTGAAAATGACCTGTCAAATGGGACTAAAAATGGGCTGGCAACTGCATTGAATTCCATCGTTCGCTCCTAATAAATTTGTTTGGTCAGCACACCGCCATCTACCATAAGATTCGCTCCTGTAATCCAGCGCGCCCCAGGCGAAGCCAGGAACAAGCAGGCATCGGCGATATCTTCGGGCATCCCTAAACGCTGGAGTGGAGCGGCTTGCTGATACCGTTCGACACCTTCTGGCCAATCTTGATCCAGGCCTTCTCGCCAGATCAGGCCCGGCGAAACAGCGTTGACCCGGATACCATAAGAGCCCAGTTCATAAGCGACAGCTTTGGTGTACATCAGCACCCCGCCTTTGGCAGCGTTGTAATGGCTGTGCATTGGGGCAGGATTGACCGCTTCGATCGAGGCAATATTAACCACGGCTCCCTCAATTTTCTCTTCAATCATAAACTTGGCGGCGGCTTGGGTGCACAAGAAAGTGCTGCGCAAATTGGAATCTAAAACCCGGTCCCAGTCCTCCTCAGTCATCTCCATCATCGGGCTGAGCGGGTAAATACCGGCATTATTCACTAACACATCCAACCGCCCAAAAGCATCCACGGCTTTTTCCACCAGGGAATCCACCTGGTCTTTTTGGGTCACATCAGCCTGCACTGTCAGCACCTGCCTGCCAAGCGCAGAAATTTGGGCAGCTAAATCGCTGGCTGAATCAGCACTGCGAAAATAATTAACCACCACATCCGCACCGGCTTCGGCAAAACGGTAGGCAATCCCCCTGCCCAACCCACTTCCACCTCCGGTCACCAACACTACCTTTCCAGAAAAATCTAACAAGGCTGATGGCGGCAGGATGTTAACTTCTTTTCCCAAGCCCATGGTTATCCTTTCGTCTCAAGAGTGGTCAGGCTCTCGATCAACTCAGCCTGATCGGGATATTGCACCAGCAAAAATTCCCGGTCACCCAATTCAAAATCATCCTCTGTGTAGCCTGGCGCCATGGTCGTTCCTAAGAGGGCAAAACTCCCCCCAGGGACCAGACGAGAGCCCTGCCAGGTATCGCGCGGGACAACATACTGCACAGCTTGGCCATTGAGAATATCCTGCCCCAAGATCACTTTTCGAGACTCGCCCTCCGGGAAGAGAATCAATAGTTCCACCGGATCACCGAGGTAAAAGTGGTAAACCTCATCGGTCGGCAGGCGGTGCATAACCGAGAACGAATCCGGGGCATCGGTGAGTGCATAATAGATGGCCGTCCCGACAGATTTATCGCTTCTATAGCGCGGCGGCAGATTGTCACTCGCCAGCCAGTCCGAAGACACGTACGTTTGAGTGAAAAGTATGCCCTCAAAAGGATGTCTTTTAAGCCCTAATTGCTCAATGATCTTTTCACTATCTGGTTTCTCCATCATAGATCTCCTTTTTCCCACTGGTTATGGCACAGACACCCGCACTTTTTCAGCCTCCAACGATCCGATCTGGCGCCACAACTCATTACCTGATGCATCGTAAAAGATAAAGGTCGGAGTGGCACTGCTGCCGGTTTGAGCGCTCATTTCACGGCCTGCAGGGCTGTTGATATCCACCCGCAGCACGGTCAATTTACCGGCCAGTTCTGCTTGCAACCCGTTCACGACGGGTTTTGCTATCACGCAGCCCAGTCAATTCTTTGACTGAAATTCCAAAAGTACGGGTGTCCCTTGCCCAATCTGAGCGCGGATCTCTGCTGCCTGGTCACTGGTGGCCTGCGCCGGACGCAGGCCAAAATAACCCACAGCCAATACAGCTGTCAGCCCACCTAAAATCAGCCAGCTGCTCTTTTTCCAGCCTCTCTGCCGCAGTGCAAACAGCGCCACGACCCAGATGAACAAGGCTAAGATGACAAATGAATTATGATTCAGGAACAACATTCTCAGGAACAATCTCCACGTGCTCTAAGGGAAGACATCACTGTAGTTTTTATACACATATATCCTAAAAAGAAACCCAAGTCTAGATCCGTTCCCCTTCCCCTTCATCTAAAAGCTTCTGTTCCACCTCTGCCAGTTTGCTGTTCAGGTAAGCCATCTGCTTTTCAACCTGAGTATTATGGACTTCCAGGAAGTCCGCCAACTGTAAGGTTGGCTGGTCATCTCGGTCTACAAAGGTGATCTCTCGGTGCAGCGGAGAAAGCAGCACACCGAGGTATTCCATGGTAATCTTGCGGATGCTCTCATCCAAATAAGAGAAATCCACCCCCATCGACAGGCGATCCATCAAAGAACTGCGCTGCCCAATGGTCAGCTCGGCCAGCCGCTCATCCCGATTAAGGATCTTTTTGCTCTCTCCTGGGTTCAGCAGGCCGCCCCATTTTTTCTCGCGAATCTCATACAATTTCCAGTCCTCTTTTTCAATGTAAAAACCCTGAAATTCAGAAGAAATCCCGCTGATGACCACCTTGCCGAGTTCGTCAATACGCAAACCGACCTTTTTCATATCAACCCCCAGGTTGGCCTTAAATCGAGTATCCAGGATGCCGAGATATTCCTGCACCGAACCTTTGCGGATCGACTCAGGCGGATTATTCTCAATTTCCTTCAGCAGTACGTCCGTGATCATCGAATTGACCTCTATGAAGGACACTTTCTCGATTGGACGGATGTTGTCGATCTCGATGTGCATGTTTTTCTGTTTCTCAAGTTCCCGCTGTAAGACGGCTTTCTCCTTCTCGAGTGAGATGATTTCATCAAGATGATCTTCCTCTGCCTGGCGCAAGTCTTTTACCTCCTGCGCCAATTGGAGGTTTTCTTCAATTTGGTCCTCAAACTGCTGAACACCTTCTTTTACCTTGCTGCCAATGACGGACGGTAAAGTAAAAGCAAATACCACCGTCCCCAGCACCGAGCCGATGGAAGCGACCAGAATGGCGGTACTTTTTTCCACAAAGGTCTGCGCCAGAAAAATAGAACCAATGACAATTGCCACACCTGCCACCAGCAGCAAAGCCAGGTAGATATTCTTGATGAATCGTGTAAAGGAACGCCAGCCTTTCGAGAGACTTTTCTTCAAACGCTCAAAAAAGCGGCGTACATTCCTGGTTCGCTGGCGCTGTTGGAGATTAGGTTTATTTTTATTTTCCATGCCGGGTATTATACAGGGTTTCTATGTGCTTTTCTATGTTTGTGTTTCTGGCAATTTGTCAGGGTCCAAAACTCCTGAACATATTTCCAAGAGCTCTCCCCACACCAGAAAGAAAATCTGGGGCCTTACAGCTCACCAATACCAGCCAGGTGAACACACCCATCATGACGAGTCTGATTTTGCTCGCTTTTTTCAAATAGCACCTCCTTATACGACCAATAACCTGATCTTATTGTACAAAATTCTCCTTTTAAAAGAAAATAATCCGCTTTATCTTTCCCATGAGGCGGTTTTTTTATAAACAAAGCCACTAACAAAGTTGTTAAATTAATTTAGCCAAAACTAGTCTATACTTAAATACCTCTTATGATCTCCTCGTGCATTAGGGGAAGAAATGATACAAAAAATTATTGTATGGATACACTAAAATTACATCAACTGCTCTCTCAGCTTCAAACCGCCTCAGAGAATATTTCGTCTGTTCTTGATCCCCGGGAAGTTTTGAATGTCATTACCAAGGAATTTGCTTCTCTCCTGCCAGCAAATACCGTTTCTTTAAGCCGGTTGGATGCGGCAACGAATTCATTGGTGGTTGTCTCGGAATTCGAGGATGGCCAATGGATCGAGGCCGAGTTAGATCAGGCATTTCCCTTATCCGAATATTCGATCACACAATCGCTGCTTGAAAGTAAAGAGATCAAGCAGTTCACAATCAGTGACCCAGCTCTCGAACCCTCAGAACGAGTATTGATGGAAAAATATAAGTTGAAATCCGTGCTGATGATTCCCTTTGTTCGGCAAGAAAAGATGATCGGGCTGGTAGAGATTTATAACGACGAAGAAAAGCTTTTCGAGGAAAATCAGCTTATGATGGCGAAACTGCTCTCGAGCACAGCAGCCGTCGCCTTTGAAAATGCGATCATTTTTGAACAACTGCAGCAGAGTTTAATCCAGCAGAAAGCCCTGCATGATTCGGCCATTATGCTCACCTCATGCTTAGACCTGAATACGATCCTTGTACAAATTGCAGAACAAGTCTGCACCCTTCTGGATGCCACCAGTGTTTATATCTCCAACTATGATCCCGATACGCAAACCTATCGTATCTTGGCAGAATTCATCAGTGAATTCGCTTCTGAGGCTGAACGCCATTCAGATCTGGGTGTGATTTACAATTACATCCCAGAAAGCGGGCTTGAAACTGAACAATCCAAACCCCAAAAGCTGAGTGCTTACCATATCGACGATCCAGACCTCGAGCAGCACCGCTATCAGATCTTAAGCCAATATGGAGGAAACTCCGTCCTCGAGATTCCATTACATGCCAGCGGCAAAATGAACGCCATTATTAAAGTGTGGGAATCCCGGTATAAACGTGACTTTACCCCACAGGAAATTGCCCTCTGTGAAACAATCGCCTTGCAGGCTTCAGTAGCTCTTGAAAATGCGATGCTCTACCAGCAAGCGCAAGAAGAACTTAAGCAGCGCAAACAGCTGGAAGACGAATTTAGGCATAAGGCCCTGCACGACTCGCTCACCCACCTGCCGAATCGGGTCTTGTTCTTCGATCGACTTGAGCAAGCCATCAAGAAAAAAGCCCGCAATCCCAGAGCGGATTTTGCTGTCTTTTTTATCGATCTGGACAATTTTAAACAAGTTAACGACACCTTTGGTCACTCAGAGGGGGACCAGGTGCTCGAAATTGTGGCACACCGTCTCATGTACATCATTCGCGAGATGGATACCGTATCTCGCTTTGGAGGGGACGAATTCTTGATGCTGGTCGAAGACATCCAGGATGAAAACATCGCCAATCAATTTGTCAATAGAATCAAGAGCAATCTAAACCAGCCGATTCCAGTCAAAGACCAGGAACTGCGCCTGACCTGCAGCGTTGGTTTCACGATCAGTTCTCAGGGCCTGATGACCTCCCAGGAATATATCGATATTGCAGACCAGTATATGTATTCTGTTAAACATACCGGCCAGAAACATATCCTCCCTGCAGTCAGCCCCCTTTCGACCTTAATTGCAAAACTTTCGAAAACAAACCAGCTAGGTCTGGAACAATAAAATCTGGACGATACAATCCACCGTCAACATCTTCCAGATTGGTTTCCCCACTTAATACCAGGACAGTGGTCAACCCCGATTGACCAAGCGCAATATCGGTATACAAGCGGTCCCCCACCATCACGATTTCGCCGGGAGAAAACCCCGCCCGATCCAGGATCGCTTCCACCATGGGTGGGTACGGTTTTCCCACGATCACATCCGGCTCCCTCCCGGTGGATGCCGAAACCAAAGCGATGATCGCTCCTATATCCGGCATAACCCCATCCGCAGTTGGGCAGTTAATATCCGGGTGGGTGGCAATGTAGGGCAGCCCTTGGCGGACAAGGTCGCACAACCGCCAGATTTTCTCATAGGTGAGCGTGGTATCAAACCCTAAAACCACCATCTCTGGATCTGTCTCTACCAAGTCAAAGCCGAAGTGGGAAAACTCCTCCTTTAAAGAAGGCGTGCCAACCAGATACAAGCTTGCGCCGGGGTGCCTTTTTTGCAGATAAGCTGCCGTGGCTTGTCCTGAAGAAAAGATTTTTTCAAGCGTCACCGGAAGGTCAAAACCTGCCAACTTTTTCACATAATCCTCCCGGGAACGTGAGGAATTGTTGGTCAGGAAATAATACGGGATATGCAGCTTTTCTAAATAAGCGGTAAGCTCACGCGCACCGGGAAGCAGGTGATCCCCCAAATAGACATTCCCATCCATATCGAATAATAAACATTTCGCATCTGCCAGCTTGTTTCCCATGCTTTGCTCCAGGTTAAGTGATTCCTTTCTCGATCCATTATACGGCAAACGATCATCAGTTCATTGTAGCAAGAAAATAACACTCTTACGAAGATAACCGTTCATCCACGAAAGAGGTTAAAATAAACCTATGGCCGATGCAATCGAACTGAATGTAAACGGCAAAACCTATCCGGTTACCGCCGACCCACAAACACCCTTGCTGTATGTGCTCAGGAACGAGTTGGGGTTCAAAGGCGTCAAATCTGCCTGCGGCCTGGAACAGTGCGGGGCTTGCAATGTTTTAATCGACGGCGAGGCCGTCCCTTCCTGCAAACTGCAAGTAGGCACCCTCAATGGAGCCAAGATCATCACCATCGAAGGGCTGGGCGCCCCGGAAAACCTCCACCCGCTTCAGGAAGCGTTTATCGACCAGCAGGCTATCCAATGCGGCTACTGCACAACCGGTCTGATTATTTCCGCCCAGGGATTGCTCAACAAAACACGCTACCCAACCGAGGAGCAGATCAACCAAGCGCTGGACGGCAACCTGTGCCGCTGTGGAACCCACGAGCGCGTGCGTAGAGCGATCAAGCTCCGCATTGCCCGCCCCGACCAGACCCCTCTTACCCAAACCCTTTCCCTCGATCCCCTCCCGCCGCAGGAACGTCCACTCCCATCGGTACTGCTGGAAACCCCCAATTTAGACAGCTGGGTCAGGATCAATCCAGAAGGCACGATCACCATTTTCAGCGGTAAGGTCGAATACGGACAGGGTCTCAAGTCCGCCCTGGCGCAGATAGCCGCCGATGAACTGGACGTGCCGCTCGAGAACATCCGGATGGTGATGGGCGACACCGAAGCGACCCCCGACGAAGGTATGACCGTAGGCAGCATGTCGCTGCAGACTTCCGGCAACGCCATTCGACAGGCCGCCGCCGAAGCGCGCCACGTCATGCTGAAGATGGCGTTAGAAGAACTGGAAGCCTGGCCGGAAGACCTGCTCGTGGAGGATGGCCAGATCATCGACCAAAAAAGCGGCACATCCACCAGTTATTGGAAGCTGCAGGGCGGTAAAGCCTTCAACACAAAAATTAAAGGGCAGGCCCAACCTAAATCTGCCAAGCAATATCAGCTGGTGGGGACCAGCGCCGCCCGGGTTGATCTGATTAACAAAGTCACCGGCACCCACATCTATGTCCAGGACCTTGAACTGGATCACATGGTGCACGGGCGGGTGGTCCGACCACCATCTTACCAATCTCGCCTGGTCTCACTCGATCCAGCATCGGTAGAACAAATGCCCGGGGTGCTCAAAGTCGTTCGCGACGGCAGCTTCCTGGGTGTAATCGCCGAAAAGGAAGAACAAGCTGTCCAGGCAGCAAAAAAGCTGGCCGCACTTGCTGTTTGGGACAGCCAGCCCATTCCGTCTCAGCAGGAGCACCTGTTTGAGGAAATTGAAACACAAATCGATGAGTCTTACCCGGTGGTGGATGGCACGGCGGCTTTCGAACCAGTTCCTCCGGTCTTGATGCCAGAGGGAGCCGCTCAAACCATCTCCGCTGCCTATACCAAACCCTACCACATGCATGCCACCATCGGGCCGTCTTCTGCGGTAGCCTTGCTTCAGGATGAGAAATTAACCATTTGGGCGCATACCCAGGGTGTTTTCCCGCCGCGCGAGAATATCGCCAGCGTCCTCAATATGCCATCCGAACAAATCCATGTCATCCATACCGAAGGCTCCGGGTGCTACGGGCATAACGGTGCAGATGACGCCGCATTAGATGCCGCTCTGCTGGCCCGGGCCTTCCCCGGTCGGCCTGTTAGTCTCAAGTGGACCCGCGCCAACGAGAACCAATGGGAACCGTACAACCCGGCCGCCCTGATCAAGATGCAGGCCAGCATCGACATGCAGGGTAAGGTGCTTGCCTGGAATCATGATGTATACAGCCCGCCGCATTTTGGCCGCGCCCGGCCGGACGAGACAACCTCCGGGCTGCTGGCCGCCTGGCACTTGGCCAAGCCAATGCCAAAGCCCCCACTGTTGACCGGATTCTGGAACAACAGCGGTGCCCACAGGAATGCCGACCCGATCTACAATTTCAAGCACAAGCGGGTGGCCAAACATATCCAGCTGAAACCGGCACTGCGGGTCTCGTCGTTTCGCGGCTTGGGAGCTTATGCCAATGTATTTGCCATCGAATCTTTTATGGATGAGGTTGCCCATGCCGCTGGAATTGATCCAGTAGAATTCCGCCTCAGGCACTTAGCCGACCGACGCGCGATTGCCGTCATCCAGGCCGCCGCGGACAAAGCCAGTTGGGGCACTCCCCTGCCGGAACTCCACGGGCGCGGAATCGGTTTTGCGCGCTACAAGAACAACGCCGCTTACTGTGCTGTGATCGTAGAGCTACGCGTCGATGTAAACAGCGGGGAGATCAAACTGGAGCAGGCTGTGATTGCTGGTGAAGCCGGGCAGGTAGTCAACCCGGACGGGCTCAGCAACCAACTGGAGGGTGGGTTCATTCAGGCAGCCAGCATGGCGCTTAAAGAACAGGTTAATTATGGTGCGGAGGGTATCCTCAGCGTGGACTGGGAAAGCTACCCCATCCTGACTTTTTCTGAAGCGCCCAAACTGGAAACCCTAATCCTCAACCGGCCGGATGCACCCTTCCTCGGCAGCGGGGAAGCCAGCCTGGGACCCACCCCGGCGGCGATTGCCAATGCGGTCTTCGAAGCTGTGGGAGTTCGGCTGCGAGATATCCCTTTTCTGCCTGAAAAGGTCAAAGGTTTAATCAGATAAACAGAAACAGGTAGGGGCGTACGGCCGCACGCACCTACTCATCTGTTGTAAATAACATGGAAATTCTCTTTAAGAGGATGAGGATCAACCTTGCTTGTTATGATGGAGAAAAGCCCACTGTGCCATGCCCATGACCCCGGCTTCAATGCCTAAGGTACCAGTGACAATCTCAATTTCATCCTTGGGGACTAAAAAGACGCGTTTTTGAATCGTGCGCCGGATTGGGTCCAGCAATAATTCCCCCGCCGCGGCAACCCCACCACTGATGACCACTAGGTGCGGGGCCAAGGTGACCAGCGTGTTGGCAATCCCTGTGCCGATATAATGACCGGCATTCTCCCAAATCTCTTTGGCAATTTCATCATCCATCTTGGCGGCATTCGCAATCAATTCCGGGGTGATCTTATTTAGGTCGTAATCGGCCAGCTCGCCAATCAGGGTCGTCATCCCCTGCTGCACAGCTTTGACCCCCATGGCCGCAATCGCCGGGGCTGAGGCAAACGCCTCTAAACAACCATAGTTGCCGCACCCACAGCGCGGACCGTTGATGTCGATCGTTTGGTGGCCGATCTCCCCGGCGGTTCCCCCGATCCCCAGCACCAGCTGCCCGTTGACGATCAGCCCTCCACCGATCCCGGTGCCGATGGCATAGCAAGCCATGCTGTCTACCTCCCGCCCGGCACCAAAGGTAAATTCTCCCAGCGTGATCGCCCGCACATCATTGAGGATAGACACCGGCAGGTTTAGGTAGCCGCTCAGGGTATGAGCCAGCGGGACATGCCGCCAATGGCCCGGAAAATTGGTGATAAAGATGGTTTCCCCTCTTTCCATATCGAGCATTCCCGGGGCACTGACCCCGACCCCCTGGATCTGCTTCTCATCCAGGTCGCTCTCTTCGATGACCTCCTTGATCAGCCCAGCCATGCGTTCGATCACGGCGTCATGGCCTTCCTGAGCATAGGTCGGCCAGCTTTTGGAGGCGATCACCTTCTCCTGAGTTATATCCACCAACCCGGCTTTGATATTGGTACCGCCCAGATCACAGCCAACAAATACGTCCATCATTCACCTCATTGCCCTACAGAACTTTGTTCACCCCAAATTATACCGCTAGGCAACGGTTTTGGTCCTTATACCGGGCAGAAGGCGGGTATTTTCTTTCCTCCGGAGATAATCTTTTTCTAAATCCGTGAAGGGGGCAAT
>JARROY010000027.1:0-12595 GCA_037383445.1 Anaerolineales bacterium
TTCATCTCATTGGCCAGAATGTGGGCCAAAGTGGTTTTCCCCAAGCCGGGAGGTCCGTAAAACAGAACATGATCCAGCGGTTCTCCGCGGTGTTTGGCTGCTTCAATCAGGATAGCGATATTTTCCCTAATCTTATCCTGACCGATCATTTCTTTTAGGAACTGTGGTCGTAAGGTAAGATCCATCTGATCTTCGTCGCGCCGATCCGGATTTACCAATCGATCTTCAGAGTCATTCATAGAGTGATTATACAACAATGGTGCACATTTGTGCTACCTTGCAAAATAGATTACCGCCATCATGGCCGGGAAGAAAATTCACCGAGAACAATTTCTCGGTGAATCAACAGCTTGCGATATAATACTTTATTGAACCAAGCCTAAGTAAATAAACGCCCTGATTCATCCAACAGATGATGATCACGCCAGGAGGAATCTATGACCAATGTTTTTGTTTCTGAACATCCCCTTGTTGCCCACAAACTGACCAAACTGCGAGATATTAACACTTCTCCCAAAAAATTCCGTGAACTTGTCAGAGAGCTCTCCGCCCTGCTGACATACGAAGCGACGACAGATCTCTCCACTTCTTCAATGGAAGTTACCACCCCGATGGGAACCACCGTCGGCTCAGAACTCAGCGATAAGATTGGCCTGGTGCCGATATTGCGAGCCGGATTGGGGATGGTGGAAGGGGTATGGGGCTTGATGCCTAATGCAGAAGTCTGGCATATCGGTCTCTACCGAGATGAGCGCACCCTGCAGCCGGTAGAATACTACAATAAACTTCCCATCGCCCCGACGGTAAAGGTTTGCCTGGTGCTTGACCCCATGCTGGCAACAGGAGGATCGGCCGTGGCGACGGTAGATATCCTTAAAAAATGGGGCGTCCACAGGATTAAATTTGTCGGCATCCTAGGTGCACCGGAAGGCGTGGAACACATGCAGCAACACCACCCGGAGGTCCCCATCTACCTTGCGGCCTTAGACGATCATCTCAATGATATTGGCTATATCGTCCCTGGTCTGGGAGACGCTGGAGACCGCCAGTTCGGCACTGGCTGAACATTTAAGTTCGACCACATTATACTTAAATTAACTGAACCAATGAGAAGCAGTGTAGATGAAAACACTGCTTCTGCATCAAGCCAAATCCTTAGTCAACAGGATAACAAAAGAAAAAAACCACCAGTCTTACAATAATGAAAGAAATCGGCAAAATATTGAGTTTTTGGTTTGAATCCACCAAAATGACTTTATAATTGAGCCAATCTTTGAGTATTCGAACCCAACATGACTAAAGAACAACGATCACAACAATTGGATACCCTGCAAAATGTTCAAATCACTGCACTGCAATCTGCAGCCAATGGTGTGTTAATCACAGACGAAAACGGGATCATTATCTGGGTAAATCCAGCAGTTACTGATCTTACTGGGTATAAAACACAAGAACTGCTCCACAAAAAAACAAATCTCTTCCGGTCTCACAAACACACCGATGCTTTTTACCAAGATATGTGGGAAACGATCACTGCCGGAAAAGTTTGGCGCGGCGAGTTGATTAATCGGAGAAAAGACGGCACCCTTTACCATGAGGACCAAACCATCACGCCTGTTAAAAACGAAGAAGGCGAGATCACCAATTATATTGCCATCAAACAAGATATCACCGCGTACCAAAAAACAGTCAAAAAATTAAGGGAAAGCGATGAACGCTTTCGCCTACTGGTTAATACGGTCAATGCGTACTTCTACATCAACGAGTTCAGCCCGCAACACCAGCTGAAAAACCGGTACATCTCTGAGAATATTGAAAAACTTACCGGATATCCTCCCCAAAAATTTTTAAATGATTGGGATTTCTGGCAAACTATCATTCATCCCGAAGATTTACAGAACTGGATCAAATTTTCATACAAGCTATCTGAAGGTTCCAGCTGTGAGTTGGAGTACCGCATACTCCATAAAGATGGGAAGGTGATTTGGGTTAATGATAATGCTCAGGTCACCAGAGAAGAAAACGGCACACGGGTCATCTATGCTACCCTGACCGATATCACTGAGAGAAAACAAGTCGAAAATCAAATCCGCCACCTTGCAACTCACGATCCGTTGACCAATTTGCCCAACAGGATCATGTTTCGAGAGATCCTGGAGCATGCCATCTCTTACTCGAAACGCAACCAACAGAAACTGGCCGTTTTCTTCCTGGATGTGAACAATTTCAAGCACATCAATGATACTTATGGCCACTATATCGGAGACGAACTGTTGATGGCAATTGCCCAACGACTGCGCAATAACCTGAGGGAATACGATACCGTCTCTCGCATCTCGGGAGACGAATTTACCCTGATCACGCAGCAGTTAAAGCATTCCGATCACGCTGAGATCGTGGCTAAAAAAATCTATGAGATGCTGGACGGGGAATATCAACTAAAGACCGAAAAAGTGCAAATCAGCGTCAGCGTGGGCGGCAGCATCTTCCCAGACCATGGTGCAGACTTTGAGAGCTTAATTCGCAGGGCAGACGAAGCCATGTACCAGGCGAAGAAATCAAACCCACCCTACTACAAAATTTATCAAGAAAATTAATCCCCCTACATTAACTGGTTAAGCCGTCTGAACCTTTACTCCCAGCACCTCTGCTAGCAGCAGCCGGATCAGGCTTAGGGGTAGCAATAACAGAAAATGCATCCCTGTGGAGACTCCAAAGATAACAGCCGCTGCCCCCAGGGTACGAGTCAAGCCTGGACCAACTAGATCGAGAAGCCAATATCCAGCGCCAAAAAGAAGTATAACTCCAATCAGGATGATAAAACCAATCCAGGTCTTGAGCATCGGCTGGCGGTCAGAGGATGAGGGGAACATGGTGCTTGAGACCGTTAGAGCCAGATACAGCCAAAGCCACACATCCGGCCGTTCAAAGATAGAAAAAAGTTGATCCACTCCCGAGCCCAATCCCTTTTGTGTCAGCGCAAGCCAGATCGTATCCAAGCCCAGACGCTCAAGACCTGCGTAAGCGACAAAAGCACTCCCGGCCAGCAAGGGAGCCGCTCCAATCAAAGACTCCCTGAGGGGACCGGTTGCTGCCACCTCCACGTAGCCGAGCTGTAAACGTCCATCCCCCACACTTTTTGGAAAGATCGAGAACCGCCCTGTCGGGACGCGCAGCAATTTAGCGGTGAGATAATGACTCAACTCGTGCAGCAACACCCCGGGAAAGAAAACCAAGGCGAACAGCACGACCGCCATCCGTGGTCTGCTCGTGACCAGTAAGAAAAATAATTGAACTTCACGGTGGAGTCGGCTTTGCAGCCAGGCAAGCAAAGCCATAGTCAGGACCAACCAGAAAATATTATTGAGCAGGGTCATGAGAAAGTCAACCAACTAAGGGGCTTGAAGATCGTTCAAAACCTCTTGGCGAAATCAATCCAAGGCTGTCAATTTCAGACAGCTGCCTGAGTAATGCCGATAAAGTCAGCTGCCTTCAAGCTGGCTCCACCCACCAAGGCGCCATCCACTTCTTCTTCCTGGAAGAAATCCGCCGCATTGGCTGGCTTAACAGACCCGCCATACAGCACACGTACCCCTTGGGATACTTGACTGCCAAACAGTTCTGCCAGCGCCGGTCGGATGACCTTCCCAATCACTCTGGAGGCATCATCGGGGTAGGCTGCTTTACCGGTACCGATCGCCCAGACTGGCTCGTAGGCAATCACCAGCTTGCCAGGATCTGTGAACTCCAACCCAGCTAAACCGTCTCGCATTTGCCGGGCAACCACCTGGTTGGTACGACCGGATTCATACTCCTCCAGGGTCTCACCAACGCAAACTACCGGAATTAATTGGTGCGCCAGAGCTGCTTTAACTCGGCGGTTGACCGTTTGGTCCGTTTCACCAAAATAAGCCCTGCGTTCACTGTGCCCGATAATCACATACTGGCAGTACTCTGCCAGCATCACCGGTGAAACCTCACCAGTAAAGGCTCCCTGATCTTCCCAGTACACATTCTGTCCACCAACTGCGATTTTGGTGCCTTTTAACATTTCCGCTACCGATGGCAGTGCCATAAAGGGGGGACAGATCAAATTTTCAACAGAGGGGATTGCTTGTAATCCTGGCAGCATTTCTTCCACCAACTGGCGGGCTTCTGCTACAGTTTTATTTAATTTCCAGTTCCCTGCAACAAGGGGAATTCGCATGTTTTTCACCTTTCATTAATCAAAAACTTGATCAAACTAGTCCAAACTTGATTATTGTAAATCAAAAATATAAAGTGATGCAGGGTGCTGCATCACTACCGGAATCAAAACGGGTCCCAAGGTTTCCAGACTTAATCAAAATGAAGCTGTGCACCACTTCGATCAAGCATCATCCAAAGCAGCTAAGCCGGGCAGGATCTTTCCTTCTAACATTTCTAAGGAAGCCCCACCTCCAGTGGAGATATGTGTGATTTTATCCGCCAGCCCAGACTGGTTGACAGCAGCAGCGGAATCGCCACCCCCGACGATGGTGGTCGCCCCACTGTCCGCGACAGCCTGTGCCAAGCCAAATGTTCCCTTGGCGAAAGCCGGGAATTCAAAAACGCCCATCGGGCCATTCCAGACCACGGTGCCAGCACCAGCCAATTTCTTTTTGAACTCAGCCAGTGTTTGGGGACCGATATCCAAAATCCGCCAACCAGCAGGGACATTTCCTAAAGGTATCGTTTTGACCGCTGCATCATTGGCAAAGGCATCCGCCAAGACCATATCGACCGGCAAAACCAGTTTTTCACCCCCCGAAGCGAGCAGTTCTTTCGCGGTCTCAATGGCATCTTCTTCTACTAGAGAGTCTCCCAACTGATATCCTTGGGCTTTGAAGAAAGTATTGGCCATCCCGCCACCGATCAAAACATAATCGGCCTTTTCCAGTAAATTCCGGATCGCATCGATTTTATCCGTGATCTTTGCCCCACCCATAATGGCGATAAATGGTCTCTTCGGGTCGGCAATTGCCTGACCCAGATACACGATTTCCTTTTCCATTAAAAACCCTGCTACGGCAGGCAGATAGTCTGCCACACCCGCAGTTGACGCATGCGCACGATGAGCGGAACCGAAGGCATCGTCAACGTAGATATCCGCCAGCTTGGCAAACTGTTTAGACATTTCTGGATCATTGGCTTTTTCCCCGGGGTGAAATCGGGTGTTTTCCAGCACCAGAACCTGTCCCGGTTCTAATGAGGCGGCAGCCTTTTCGGCACTTGGCCCAACACAATCCTCAGCAAAGAAAACTGGGGCATCGATCAGAGTTTTCAGATGATCGGCTGTCGGCCGCATCGAAAACCCCAAATCCGCCGCACTTTTTGGACGGCCGAGATGAGAAAACAAGATCACCGCTGCCCCTTGTGCTAACAGGTATTCGATGGTCGGCAGAGCCGCCCGTATCCGGGTATCGTCAGTCACCTTCCCATCTGCCAGAGGAACATTAAAATCCACCCTTACAAGCACGCGCTTATTGTGCACATCAATATCACGAACAGTCTTTTTCTTAAACATAGCCTCAGCCTAAATATCAACGGGGCAAGCTGTTGTCAATATGCTCAACAGTCTTGCCCCAATGAAGTCACTTAGAGAGATTTTAATACTTTAGCAACAAGGTCTGCTGTGCGGCAGGAATAACCCCATTCGTTATCATACCAAGCCAATACTTTTACCATGTTGCCAGCCATAACTTTGGTCATTTCCGCATCCACAATTGAAGACCGGTCATCTCCAACATAATCGGCCAGCACCAGCGGCTCTTCACTATACCCTAAAATTCCCTTCATGTCGCCTTCAGCGGCGGCTTTAAAGGCAGCATTGACCTCTTCTGCTGTGGTGCTTTTCTCAACTTCTACAACCAAATCGGTGATCGAGCCAGTGGCAGTTGGAACGCGCAAAGCCATACCGTCAATCTTTCCCTGCACCTCGGGGATCACCAATCCAACTGCTTTGGCTGCACCGGTGGTGGTGGGAATAATATTGAGTGCAGCTGTACGTGCCCGGCGAAGATCTTTATGCGCCAAGTCCAAGATGCGCTGGTCATTGGTATAAGAATGGACGGTGGTCATGACACCCTTTACAATTCCAAACTCCTTCAAGATCACCTTGACCACTGGCGCAAGACAATTGGTGGTGCAGGATGCATTCGAGATAATATGATGCTTGGCCGGATCATAAGCCTCATCATTGACACCCAACACGATGGTGATGTCTTCATTCTTTGCCGGCGCCGAAATTACGACCTTCTTGGCCCCGCCTTTAATGATATGAGTCTGCGGCCCGGGGTCCTTAGATGCATCCCGGAAGACACCTGTCGATTCGACAACAACCTCCACCCCCAAGTCCGCCCAGGGCAGGTTGCCTGGGTCGCGCTCGGCGAAAACCTTAATCGATTTTCCATCCACAACCAGGTTATCTCCATCCACTTCCACAGTGCCTGGATATCGTCCGTAAGAAGAGTCATATTTGAATAAATGAGCGTTGGTCTTTGTATCAAAAAGATCATTGATCGCAACCACCTCAAATTCACCTTTATGATATTGGTTGACAGCTTTCAACACCTGTCGGCCAATTCGTCCAAAACCGTTAATACCAATTTTCTTTGTCATGCTAGCCTCCAAAGATACAATAGAATTTACAGTATATTCCAACTGCTGTAACTAAACGTAAATAGGCTTCAGTGCCTACCAAATGTTAATTATAACAAACCAATCAGTGAAATAAAAGAGACAAATTGTGAAAAATCACACGAAATGTGTGGGAAACTTTTTTCAAGCCTGCACTTATACAAGTGGAATGGTCGGGCGGGAAAGAATCTCCCCAGAACTATTTGAAAAAGATGTTCATAAAGATTGGGAACTAAACGATTAAAGGTCCTGTCCGCTCCATGAAAAGGTCGATCAGGGCGTGTGCCAGTTTTTCGGAATCGTGCCGGTTAGGCTCTTCTGGGTTGACCAAATTTGCCCGGTAAACTGCATAATCATCATCTAGATCGGGGCTTGCCAACACCCAATTCAACCCTGTCGGAAGGATTCCAGCCGTTTCACAATTGGTGACAATTAAGTCGAACAGCTCGATACCCACATGGTCTTTGATCGCCAAAATATGGTCTCGGCAATCATAATTATCCGTTTCCCCCGGTTGAGTGGTGACATTGCAAACATACACCTTAAACGCCCTGCTGGAGCGCATCGCACTGTTTATATCCGGGACAAGTAAATTGGGCAGGATACTGGTATACAAGCTTCCCGGACCAACCACAATCATATCAGCTTGCAGCAAAGCCCGCACGGCAGCAGGGTAAGCAGGCGGATTATTGGGCTCAAGCCACAACCGGCGCACATGCCCTCTTACTTCCGGGATCTTGCTTTCCCCTTTCACACGTACCTCTCGCATCAAATGTGGGAGGCCTTTATCTGCCACCAAGCGTACGTCCTTAAGGGTTGAAGGAATCACTTGTCCATTCACAGATAAAGCTCTTCCGGCCTCCACCACTGCCTGTTCAAAACTACCTGTGATCTCGCTCAGAGCAGAAATGAGCAAATTCCCAAACGAGTGTCCCTCAAGATCTGGTTCATCCGAGGTGAAACGGTATTGGAAGAGTTGGGTGATCAAATCCTCATCGCTGGAGAGTGCTGCCAAACAGTTTCGGATATCACCTGGCGGAAGCATCCCCCTCGATTCTCGCAGTTTTCCAGAAGAACCACCATCATCTGCGACAGTCACGATGGCAGTAATATTCCGGGTGTACTTTTTCAAACCACGAAGCAAAGTTGCCAGCCCGTGCCCACCTCCAATCACCACTATCTGCGGACCGCGATCTAATCTGCTGTACTGCACCAGCGTGTTGACCATCGGCTTGCCCGGCTGGACGAATGGTCTCATCAGTGCCCGGTTGAGCCGCGTCACCCCAACCAAAACCAAGCCTACACCTACCCCCCCAAATATCAGGGCGCGTAAGATGCGCGGCAAAAACTGTAAAGAGATGTAAGAAAGGAAGGTGGAAACCCAATTATCGGGGGCTTGGCGGTAAATATCCAAAAGCACAAAAGCCAGACCAACAGCCAACATAGTGGTGCCAAACAACAACAGCAAGAACCATCTTTTTACCCCCAATCCGGGTCTAAGCCACAAAATCAACTGTTGAAAATTGACTTTCAAACGAGAGAATAACTTGCTCCAATACTGTTTCATTGCAAAGCGATAATAGCAGTCTTTGAACACATCGTCAACTCTCAAATTTGAAGGTAAAACTGAACGATCACCCAGTCTGAAATAAGACTGTTCTCTGTATTAAATAGAAAAAGAGCTGAATGCTCCTTTTCCTAGAGAGGTCATTATCTTGTTGTCAGCCCTCAAACTCTCGGGGACTAAGTTTGAAAAGCGGTACTCCCGTTAATTGGTTCATTCGGGATTAAACCGGTACTCATACTTCCGGATCTTTTCAATAATTTCCTCGCGCGTTTTGATATCTTTTGTTTCTGCGAGGAGGGTCTTTAATTTCTTCAGTTTTGCTCTTCGAGTTCTTCGCCGTCTAATTTCCTTATTTCTGATTCTCATCTTCTCAAACCTCGTATTTCTTGACCGATTTAGCCAGGGTTTCCTCGAGCAGCGAGAGCGTATCTTCTTCATTCATTTCCGCTGCGATCGCCCATTCTCGGACAAAACGTTGTTTCATTAAATCCAAAGCCCGTTTTTCGTTTTGGTTTAATTTCTTTTGTTTTCTGCGCCAATATAAATCACGCATCAGCATGGCGAGCTCAACCACAGTATTTGAAGCGATCACTTCTACGATTCGCGATTGTCGCTTACGAAAATCCTTGTTCATTTGGCGTGGTTTCTCTTTAATCACCTTCAATGCCTGGTGGAATTTTTTCACCGGAGCTATATCTCGAATTGAGTTTGCGTTAATCCGGTTTTTAGGCAGCCAATAGGTGGCAGTTTCGGTCTGAATGACATAATAGTCATTTTTCTCGCCTTCCAGCACTTTGGTATCTTCTCCCTTTACCTGACCAAGACCATAATTTGAATGTACAATCCAATCACCCTTAGATAATTTAGCCTCAAGCACCATTACTCCTCCTGCTAAACAGTTTGGCGAGTCCTTCTATGCTTCCGGTAGCGATAGGTAATCCGACCTCGGGATAGGTCATAAGGAGAGATCTCCATTCGTACCCGATCACCTAACAAGAGTCGGATGTAATACTTCCTCATTTTGCCGGATGGATACGCTAAAACCTGATGGCCGTTATCCAATTCAACCGTAAATTGTGTGCCGGGCAGCACTTCAACAACAGTACCTTCAACTTTTATTTTTTCTTCTTTATTGGGCATAAATCTCCTTTTTAGTTTATTATCTTCTTCTTTTACGACTATTTTTAGATGTTTTTCGATTCTGCCGGCGGATGGCTTTCTTTTTTGCGATTCGCCTTTCTTCACTTTTGGAAATAAACCAGCGTTTTTTTCTTAAGGTGCTCAGCTTACCGCTCTGTGAAACCACCTTTCGGAATCGGCGAAACAACTGCTGCGTACTTTCATTGTTTCGTTTTTCAACTTTTACCAAAGACAACACCTCCTTTCCTCTTCACTCTGTTTTTTGGTTATAAGTGAAGGATGGTTCAAGATCTTGAGACGCAAATACAGCTGATATGGTCAGAGATCATCCAGCTTTGTCGCATTGACCATCGAGGGGATCAATTAGATCGAATCGTTATCTCGATCAAATTAACACCACTGCGAACGATTCTTCCACAAACCGGTTTTATCAATCATGGGATCCAGCATTGCTGTTCGATTTATAGTCCCCAAAATGCCCCCCACTCTTTGCCCGAAATCGATTCGGGTTGTGAGATTCAATTCCACAATATTGCAGTGAATCTCAAATGCTTTCCAGGGAATAGCTATCTGACCGGAAAATTGATCAAACCTTCTCTTGCGGAGTAATTTTCCTAAGATCTATGAGTATCCCTATTATAACATATATATCTATGCGCAATCAGATTTTTATAAAACTTTAAGCTTTTTGGAGAATCCTTCATCAAATTTATTTCTAAACAAAATATTGTGTGGTTTCCAACCTTAAAACATCTCAATTTGCCTCTTCATCTACACGTACGAGAAACCTGCTACAACAAGTGTCAACATCGGTTATACTAATACCCTACTCCAACTTACAGGAACAATGAGGTCAATGAAAGATTCTGAATACAAATGGGACGTGCTGCAAAAAATCCCTGAAGACATTTCGAATAACCTGAACGAGTACTCTCCTATCTTCCGGCAAATTCTCTATAACCGTGATATCAAGTCCCCGCAAGAGGCCGAGGATTTTCTTAATGCCCAACAGCCAGATCATTATCACTCCGAACTGCTGGGCACCCAGGCTGCGATAGAAAGAATTGGGAAAGCCCTGAAAAACCAAGAAAGAATTGCGATCTATGGCGACTACGATGCCGATGGCGTCACAGCAACTGCATTAATGCTGCAAACCATGCAGGCACTCAATGCCAATGTCCGGGCTTACATCCCCAACCGCTTTACTGAAGGATACGGACTCAATCAAAACGCACTCGATAAGCTGAAGAAGGATAATGTTGACCTCGTGATCACCGTCGATTGCGGTATCCGGGCGGTGGAAGACGCCGAATATGCGTACAAGATCGGTTTAGACCTGATCGTGACAGACCACCATACCACTGGCAGCAATCTGCCGCGCACTGCCGCCCTGATCAACCCCAAGCAGCCAGACGACCCTTACCCGGAAAAAGTTCTTGCTGGCGTAGGCGTTGCATATAAACTTGCCAAAGCCCTGATTGAAACCTTCAAACCTGAAAGCCTGGTGGCCGTATCTCCGCACGCCCCAACGACAAGGGTTGGCATCGCTCATGGGAGTGACTGGGATCGCCCCATCCAGCATTAACGCTATGGACATCGGTTTCAAGATCGGACCTCGCATCAATGCCGCTGGAAGGATTGGGTCTGCACAAGACGCCCTGACCCTCCTCACCACCCGGGATATCTTCGAAGCGGGCCAGTTTGCCCAGGTATTGGACAATCGCAACCGGGAACGCCAGCGCATTACCCAGGAAATCCAAGCACAAGCCGAAGCTCTCTCAGGCGCGGATGATCCCGACAGCCTGCTCTTATTTGCCCACCACCCAGATTTCAATCCCGGCGTGGTTGGATTAGCCGCCTCTCGGCTAGTGGAGCAATATTACCGCCCGGCAATTGTCGGGTTCCGGAACGAGAGTTATACTCGGGCCTCCTGCCGCAGTATTCCAGAATTCCACATCACGCATGCGCTGGAAAAGTGCGCCGATCTGCTCACTCAATTTGGCGGCCATGCAATGGCAGCTGGATTTACTGTATCGAACAATAACTTGGAAAATTTGACCATCAGACTGAACGAACTGGCTGCAGATGAACTCAGCGGGAAGGATCTGCACCCATCTCTCGTCGCCGACGCCGTGGTTCAATTGGTCGATTTAAAACCATCCCTGATTCGTGAGATGAATCGACTCCAACCGACTGGGCAGAATAACCCAGACCCAATCTTTATCAGCCGAAATGTCTTTGTCCGCGGGGCACGCGCTGTCGGCAAAGACAAAAGCCATCTTAAGCTGATCCTATCGGATGGAAAAATCACCTTCGATGCAATCGCTTTCCGTTTTGGGCATCTGGTTTCAGACATTCCAGGACAGATTGATATCCTGTTCGCCTTCGAATTGAATGAATTCAATGGCCGCCAGACTCTACAGCTCAACATAAAAGATCTAAAATTTGCCTGGTAATCTATGCCCCTGGAAAACTTGATCGACTCAACCCCATCTCCGGCCACCGTGGACAGCCTAAAAAAGGATTTGTCTGATTTGGGCATACAGCCAGGGATGGTCCTGCTGGTGCACTCCTCTTTAAGTTCCCTTGGATGGGTCAACGGTGGAGCTGTGGCGGTCATTCTGGCGCTGGAAGAAATCCTCGGTTCGCATGGCACTCTCGTGATGCCCACCCACTCAGGAGATCTTTCCGATCCAGGAGAATGGGAAGCCCCGCCCATCCCCAAGGATTGGTGGGATACTGTCCGCTCAAGCATGCCGGCCTACGAAGCATCCCTTACACCTACCAGTATGATGGGAAAGATTCCCGAGACGTTCCGCAAGCAAACAGGAGTATTACGGAGCAACCATCCCCAGGTATCGTTTGCCGCATGGGGAGCGCAGGCCGAATCGATCACCGCCAACCACGCCCTGAATTACAGCCTGGGTGAAGATTCTCCGCTGGCACGCATATATGAGTTAGGTGGATCGGTTCTGCTGTTAGGCGTGGACCACAGCAACAACACCTCGCTGCATCTGGCTGAATATCGTGCCGAGTACCCCACCAAGAAAACCACTCGAAACGGCGCCCCTATTTTGGTCGACCAACAGCGCCAATGGGTAGAAATTGTTGATATCAATTTAGATTCGGATGATTTTCTTCAGATCGGTGAGGCGTTTTCCAGCAATGCTGGGCAGGAAAAACAAGGACAAGTTGCCATGGCATCGGCTAGATTGATGTCTCAAAAAGCTC
>JARROY010000028.1:0-10807 GCA_037383445.1 Anaerolineales bacterium
ATGCCACAGGTTTGGGCGGTGAATTTGTGCTTGCCACGGTGTTCGATGCTGAAATGCCATTCAGCAAAATCCGGGCGCAGGCCAGTAATTTTGCAGTTGCCCTGTCCTCGCCACCCTCTAAGGAATCACTTGAAACTGAAACGGATTTTGAACCTGAAGAAGATGAGATGGAAGAAGAAGCGCTGATGGATATCCGTCCGATATTGGAGGATGTCCCTCCACCGATGCCAGAAAATTGGCACCCCGGACCTCTCCAACGAAAAAAGCCGGAAAGTTTGCTCGATGAACTTCTGGAAGGTGTCCAAAGAGACGAGTTTTCAACTGAAACCTTGGCCATGTCTCGTTCTGCGTTAGACGAGAAAATGAAAGACCAGATTCAGTCCATGACAGAAGAAGAATTGACAGAGTACCTGGATGTTGAAATGGTTGAGGAAGACCAGCTGGATGAAACATTGACGCCGGAATCTTCATCCTTACCTCTGCAACAGGAGGACGATGATCAACAGCTTATCTCTACCCAAGAGCATGAAGCTGAAACAGTCGCCAGCCAATCCAAACAATCTAAAAACCGATCTGAAGACACACTGCAATCTCCCCGTTATATAGATGGTGAGGGGCAGCAACCGGACCCAACCTCCGGAGAGGTAAAAGTTGAGCCCGTCTCGCCTTCAATGTACAACCTCACCTATGCTTGTGTTCTCATTCCCCGTTTCCCTTACCACCACCTTACTGGTGATGTCGCCAAACGCTTGGCAGATTGGATTACCCATCTTTGCGTAGCCTTTGGCTGGCGTTTAGAACACCTTTCTGTGCGGCCCGAGTATGTCCAATGGCTGGTCAATGTCCCGCCCAATACCTCTCCCGGCTATCTGATGCGGACGATCCGGCAGCACACTTCTCGCAGAATGTTCATCGACTTCCCACCCACTGAAGAAGATAACCCCTCAGGAGACTTTTGGGCGCCTGGCTACCTGATCTTAGGCAATCCTCAGCCACCTCCACCGGCTTTGGTGCAAGAATTCATTACCAATACACGCAATCGCCAGGGTCTTGATGACCAGAAACACTCCTGACGTAAATTCATTTTTCTTACTATAATATATCTATGCCTGAAACAATCTTTTTATTAGATGGCTATGCACTAGCCTATCGAACCTATTTCGCTCTTACCGGAACCACTTCTACTCGCTGGGTGACCAGCCAGGGAGAACCCACTGCTGGTGTGTTTGGTTTCGTGAGTGTGCTGCTCCGGCTGCTGGAACAAGAACGTCCGGATTATCTTGCTGTGGCTTTTGATGTGGGAAAAACATTCCGCGATGAAATGTATCCTGAATATAAAGCTACGAGGGAAAAAATGCCCGATGATCTGCGGGTCCAGATTAAACGTATTCGTCAGCTGGTAGACACGTTTAACATTCCCAAACTGGAAGTAGAAGGCTATGAAGCCGATGATGTGTTAGGAAGCGCTGCTAAAGCCGCCAAAGAAGCTGGGTTGGCTGTCAAGATTATTACCGGCGACCGTGATTTGCTGCAGTTGGTGGATTCGCGGGTGATTGTCAGCCTGCCTGGACGAAAGTTATCCGAGGCCAGTGATTACACCGAGGAAACCGTGATGGAAACCTTAGGCGTGCGCCCCGACCAAGTGGTGGATTATAAGGCGTTATGCGGTGACCAGTCCGACAATATCCCCGGAGTCTACGGGATTGGCAAGAAAACGGCTGAATCCTTGTTGGGGAAATACGATACTCTGGACGCTATTTATGCTCACCTAGAAGAACTGCCTAAAGGTCAGCGCAGCAAGCTGGAAGAGGGCCGAGAGAATGCCTACCTGAGCCAGAAACTGGCCAGAATTGTCACGGATTTAGACGTGCCAATCGATCTGGAAAAAGCCAGCGTGACCAATTTTGAACCGGCACCGGTGGCAGAACTTTTCCGGGAGCTGGAATTTCGCTCTTTGATGGGCCGCCTGCAAACCCTGATGGAAACCCTGGGCATGGTCGAACCGGTTTCACCTGAAGTGGTAGCCGGCCAGCAGATGTCGATGTTCCCAACGACCGGCAGCAATCTACCCTCCACTGGTTTGGAAACTGTGGTCATTGACCAGGAAGAGGCTTTGCAGGATCTGGTGAAAGAATTATCTTCGGCGAAAATGATTGCCTTCGATACCGAAACCACCAGCACGGATAAAATGCAAGCGCACCTGGTCGGAATATCCCTCTCCGTACAGCCAGGGAAGGGCTACTATATCCCCGTTGGTCATAAGGAAGGAAACCAAATCCCTCTTGAGCAGGTGATGGATGCCTTACGAGGCCCACTGACAGATAAAAAGATTCCAAAAGCCGGGCACAATTTAAAATATGATTACGTAATTATGGTGCGTCACGGACTCGATGTATCTCCTTTAGGCTTCGATACGATGATTGCCGAATGGTTGAGGGATCCCGCATCGCGGAATTTGGGTTTGAAGAATCTCTCCTGGGTCCGTTTGGGCGTGCAAATGATTGAAATTCAAGAACTGATTGGCAAAGGGAAAAACCAGATCACCATGGCCGGGGTGCCGATCGAGCAGGCATCAGTTTATGCCGCTGCAGATGCTGAATCGGTGATCCGTTTGGTTCCGGAACTTCAGGAAGACCTTAAAAATGTCTCGGAGACAAAGCTTTTTGAACAAATGGAGATGCCGCTGATCACGGTGCTGGCAGGCATGGAGATGGATGGGGTGGGATTGGATGTGAAATTCCTTGAGAAAATGTCTCAAGAACTGGAAGAGAGGATGGCTGAGTTGGAGCATGATGTATATGAGCGGGTTGGAACGTCCTTCAATCTGAACTCCACCCAGCAGCTGTCGGAAGCCTTATTCGAAAAACTCGGTCTCACCCCCCCTGAGGGGACCCGTAAAACCGCCAGCGGTCACTATTCAACCGCGGCCGGGGTCCTGGAAGAACTTCGGTCTCAAAGCCCGGTGGTGGAGAGGGTTTTGGAACACCGAGAACTGGCCAAGCTGAAATCAACCTACCTGGATGCCCTACCAGCCCAGGTCAATCCGGTCACCGGCAGAGTGCATACTTCTTATCAGCAAACAGGTTCAGTAACTGGAAGGCTGGCTTCGTCGGATCCGAATTTGCAAAATATTCCCATCCGGACAGAAGTTGGCCGAAAAGTCCGGCAGGCGTTTATCGCGGCTCCTGGGAACTTGCTCTTGGGCGTGGACTATTCCCAGGTAGAGCTGAGGATAGTGGCTCATATGGCGGATGACAAGGCGATGATCGATGCCTTCCTTGCCGACCAGGATATCCATGCCACCACTGCGGCGGCAGTTTACGATGTCCCACTGGATGCAGTCGATTCTGCCCAGCGGCGCCATGCAAAAGCGATAAATTTTGGATTGATCTATGGGATGAGCCCATTCGGACTGACACGCTCAACCGATCTTACTCTCGCCGAGGCTGAAAATTTCGTCAGCGCTTATTTCAGGCGCTTCCCAGGCGTCAGGCAGTTTTTGGATCAGTTAAGGCGGCAGGCTCAAGAAATGGAATATGTAGAAACCCTGTTAGGCCGCAGGCGATATTTCCCGGGTTTAGGTACTCAAAGCAACCAACTCGTCCGCAATCGGCAGTTGAGAGAAGCGATCAATGCCCCTATTCAGGGGACAGCGGCTGATATCATGAAAGTAGCGATGCTCGATGTTGCCGAGGCTCTGAAATCCTCTGGGTTGAAGGCAAAAATGCTGCTGCAGGTGCATGACGAACTGGTGTTAGAATGCCCAGAGCCAGAATTAAACGAGACCGCCCAACTTGTAATGGACAAAATGTCCAATGCGTATGCATTAAAGGTTCCCCTCAAAACTGAAGCGCGGGCTGGGGTGAATTGGGGTAAAATGAGACCAATTGAGTTTTAAAGGTTCACTTCTGTTAATCAACCAAAGCAAAAACATGAACGAGCGAGAAAAAACATTTCAGGAAGCAATGAATTTGGGGCATTCTGCCGCTTGGGACCAAAATTGGGATGAGGCGGTCACTCACTATCGTCAGGCAGTGCAAATTGCTCCTGGCCGGGCTCAGGCAATTAACAACCTGGGATTGGCGTATTTTCAGCTAAACCGATTTAACGAGGCCGAAACCTGCTATAAGCAAGCAGCGAAATTATCTGCGGGTGATCCATTGCCGGTCGAGCGTTTAGCTCAGATCTATGAGAGAACTGGCAAAATTAAACTCGCTGCAGATTATTCCATGGCCAGCGCTGACTTATATTTAAAAATTAAGGATGCTGATAAAGCCATTGAAAACTGGGCTAGAGTCACCCGGATGATCCCCGAGCATATAAAAGCCCACTCCCGTTTAGCGATAGTGCACGAACGACTTGGTCACACCAGACAGGCTGTCCGGGAATATATCTCCGTGGCAGCACTCCTGCAGGATGTTGGCCAGGTAAGCGAAGCGATTCAAACGGTTGAAAAGGCTATTCGTCTGGCACCTGAGAATAAGGAAGCACAACAAGCTCTGGAACTGGTTCGCACCAACAAAACACTGCCTAAACCTGTCCGGCAGCGAGGTGGAACGGGATCTTTGGATCCTGAAGTAGAAAAGAAACAGAGCAAAGAATCGGCAGTTGAAGCCACGAGTATTGCCCGCAGAGGACCCGACCCGATCTCAGAAGCAAGACAGCAGGCTTTAACCGAATTGGCAGGCTTGTTGTTCGATGTCACAGAAGATGACCTGGAAGAACCAGACTCCACCCGGCCCAGTCTGAGAGGAGTTTTTGGCCGATCAAAAGGCGATGAATTGGATAACATCTCAAAAAACCTTGGAGCGGCGATAGACCTACAAACCAGGGCTCAGGATGGTGCGGCTCTCAAAGAACTCAAAAAAGCGGTGGATATCGGGTTGGATGTCCCGGCTGCTTATTTTAATTTAGGCTTGTTGTATCACAAAATAAATAAACCTGATAAAGCCCTTGGGTATTTGCAGCGTTCAGTCAACCACCCCAAATTCGCTTTAGCGTCGAGATTGATCATCGCCAAACAATTATTCGCAAAAGACCGCATTCAAGACGCAGCGACAGAATATCTGGAAGCCCTTAGGGAGGCGGATGTTTCCATCGTGGCTGAAAACCAGCAGGAAAATTTGCGTTCCCAGTACGATCCGGTAATTGAAACCTTTACGCAAAAAGTCGATAAGGACAAGCAACGCCAGCTTTGTGAAAATATTGAAGACCTTGTATCCAGAGAAGATTGGCGAGACCACGTCGTCAAGGCCAGACGCCAGCTGCCATCTACAGACAGCGGTGTGAGCGCGATGCCGCTGGCGGAAATTCTGACGGAAGCCAGTGACACCCGGATTGTAGAGGCGATCGCCAGAATCAATGACATCGCACGTAAAGGTTACCTGCGTTCGGCTATGGAAGAATCTTTCATGCTGCTAACAACCGCTCCGACTTATTTACCTTTGCACATCCAAATGGCCGAATTGATGCTCCGGATGGAAAATACCAAAGCCGCGGTAGAAAAATTTACCGTGGTCGCGGAAGCTTACTCGATTCGAGGAGAAGCTCAAAGGGCAACCAATTTGATGCGGCGGGTGGTTGAAATATCGCCGATGGATTTCAAAGCCCGGACGCGCTTGATCAAGCGGTTGACGGAAATGGGAGAGGTAGACAAAGCGATCCACGAATACATCAAGTTAGCAGATGTCCAGTACCGGCTCGCTCAATTGGACCATGCCCGATCAACTTATGAGAATGCATTCCGTCTGGCTCAACAGACCAAAGCAGATCCCAGTTGGAGCGTGCGCATCTTGAAACAGATGGCAGATATCGATTTGCAGCGTTTAGACTGGAAGCAGGCATTGCGGGTCTACGAACAGCTGCGCAGCCTGATTCCTGAAGATGAACTGACCCGTACCCGCCTGATTGAATTGAATGTTCGCTTAGGTAGGCGGAACCAAGCTGCAACGGAGTTGGATAATTATATTTCCTACCTTTCCAGTAGGGCGAAGCAAGGGACTGCGGTCGCCTACTTGGAAAAATTGGTCGAAGAAAACGAGGAAATGATATTCGCACGCAGCAAGCTGGCTGCCTATTATGGTGAACTTGGCCGGAAGGATGAAGCGGTCGAACAGTGGGATAAAGTTGCCGAGATTATGGTGGTAAAGGGTGATATTGAAAGGGCCAAAGAAGCTATCCGGGCGATCTTACTCCTTAATCCACCTAACGCAGACCAATATCGGGGCGCACTTCAAAGACTTGGGTAATTTCACACGGGGTTTCTTCAAAGAATAAAAAAAGGCGCATAGGCGCCTTTTTCATTGGGATTCTTTAAACTTAATACCATATCCGGAAAGATGTAATCGATATTCCCTCTAAATCGTTATAGGTCACCGTGACAATTACTTCGACAATACCCGGTGTTGATGAATTGGCCGTAATGGCTAAGTTGGCCAGACCATTCTCGTCTGTTGCCAGGGTGGCGGTTTGGGTTTCGGTTTTGTCGGGGTAGCGGACGGTGATGTTGACAATCCCATTTGTCAGTGGGGCATTGTTCTGATCTTGCGCGATGATGTCGATTGACTGGGTTTTTCCATTGGGGATGACCGCGAACTTGGGGAATGCCCTTACCCGGATCTCGCTGATATTAAGGTTGTATTCGTAATTTCGTAGGGATGGTTCCAGTTTAGATAAATCGGTTTCCATATCATAGAAGTAGTTAAACCCTATCGATGCGATGATGATGCGTGCCTGATCCGGGTTTTCTGGCATCCAGACTAATTTAGCATATTCAAAATATTGAACCAGCCGACCATGGCTGTACTCAAGTCCAGACACGGGCTTTCCAAACTGTTGCGCTCCGCCAAAATGATCATAGAAATTATAAAAGGAAAAGCAAACTGGAAAGTCCCAGCCTTTTTCTTGGTAACAGTTTGGAGTTGAGGAGGACAACCCTTCGATCAACACACCTGGGGAATAGGTTTTTTGCCCGAGGGGGGTAAGTTTAACCTGCTCTCCAGGAGGACTTTCTGGATGAAGTTCGAAGCGTGCTTTCTCAAAGTATTGGACTAATAATCCGCTCTGCTGGTCAATGTAAGCTTCGGTGATTGGCTGACCATAGACCAGTTCTGGGGTTGGATTCGCAAAGTAGAAATCGTGGAAGTCCCCGTATAGGAAATGGCCCGTGTCGGGAAAGTATTCATTTGAGTCGGTTTGGGCCAAGACGATCTGTCCAGAAACTGCCAGGGAGATCACCAACCAGAGGAGTACATACCTTAATTTCTTAGTCATAGCTTATTTATTATAGACAATTCCTATAAAAAGACAAATGAATTTTGGCACGAATCTTTCACGCAAGTGTATTATGGAAGATTTTTGTCAACTCCGCAACATTTTTTGCGATCAGATTTGCCCCTGCCCGAGTCAGTTCCCTTGAACTGCCAAAGCCTGAAAGCACACCAACGGTTTGGGCAGATGCTGCCCGACCGGCACGGATATCGACGGTTGTATCCCCAATCATCAGGCAGGTATCTGCGGGGACATTCATTTGTTCAGCACACCAGAAAATTGGATCGGGCCATGGTTTTGTATGTTGGGTGGTCTGCCCGGAGGCGATACAAACGAATTTGTCCGCGATTTGGTGATGTTCCAGAAATTCAAGGGTTCCTTTCTCACCGCGAGCACTGACAATCGCCATTGGAAAGTGACGGCCCAATATTTCAAGGCTTTCCAGAGTGCCGGGGACAAGCGGAAGGCTTGCTTTGGTCTTGCGTAATTGAACCTGCTGAAATTTCTCCAGTATGTTGATCATCGCGCCATCCAATTTCAACCAGTCCATCATGGTGTACACCGCATTGATTGGCGTATCGAGAGTCATTACGATCCGGCGGGCGAAAGTATGGACATCTCGGTTTGGGATAACCCAGCTTAATGATCTGAAGGTTCTTTCTAGCTTGACAACATATTGGTCATCGGTGTCACGCAGGGTACCATCAACGTCGAAGCATAACGCTTTAATTTTTTTGAAATTAATCGTCATAAACATACCTGAAAGGAATTTGGCTAACAGGCGAATTTTACCAGATGTATTCTCATTTCTAAGCGTTCTTCTTGACGAACCATATCGCTCCAATCTATCTTTCAGGTGGGAAAAAGTTTACCCTTGGCTAGAGGAATTGTGGTATATATTGGGGATGATTGAGGATAAATAGGTTAGAATTAAAAAGGATGGAGAAGAGTTTGGAGATTGCCTCCAATGGAGGAGCGACTGCACATGCAAACCGGACAGAGTCAATTTGATGAATTAAAAATGGTCTCCTACGCCTTAGAAGGCGATCTAGATGCTTTCAATCGGTTGGTAATGGAATACCAAGACCTGGCGTATAACGTTGCGTATCGCGTGGTAGGGGAACGGACTGCGGCAGAAGATGCAGTACAAGACGCTTTTATTTCTGCTTTTCGAAAACTAAAATCATTTCGAGGCGGGTCCTTTAAGGCCTGGCTGCTGCGCATTGTGACCAATGCTTGCTACGAGTAACTTCGGCGGCAAAAACGTCGGCCAACAGTATCGCTGCAGCCATTGGGCGCAGATGAGGATGAGATTGAATCGCCTGTATGGTTGGAAGATCCAGGTGAAACTCCAGAAGAAACGGCTCTGCGAGAAGAATTAAGCTCGGCGATCCAAAACTGTTTAGACTCCTTGGACGATGACTTCAGGATTGTGGTCGTGCTGGTGGATATTCAAGGAATGGATTATGCCGAAGCGGCTGAATCGACCAACGCACCATTGGGAACGATCAAAAGCCGTCTGGCAAGGGCGCGTATGCGGTTGCAAGACTGCTTAAGAGGCTTTGGGGAACTTTTGCCAGCGGTATTTCGTTTAGATGGTGAGAGGATCTCGTGATGAAAAACGATAAGCCGAACTACACCGAAATAGAAAACCTGTCCGCTTATCTAGACCATGAATTATCCGAGGTCGAGGAAAACCAGTTGAGGGGTCGTCTTTCACTAGATGCCGAACTGAGAGATAAACTGGAAGACCTCCGCCTTACCCGTTATACCCTGCGCCACACACCTAAAGTGCGGCGCCAGCGTAGTTTTACGCTGTCCCCTGAAGTGGTCCAGAAGCAGAAATTCGCCTGGAGGGCGGTTAATTTTTCGCGCCTGGTGGCAGCCGCGGCTAGTGTGCTGTTTGTACTGGTATTAGGCGGTGAGATCCTTTTTGGCGGCAGGGCTGGTATGATTGCCTCTGCTCCAGCAGAAAACGCGACCTTCATGCAAGAATCTGATGAGATGGAAGCCCCAATGGCTATGGAAGCTCCAGCCGAAGAACCTGCAATGGAACCGATGGCGGAAGCCCCTTCAGCTGAAGCGGGTGATGCAGCCCAATCAGGACTAGTAGCGCAACCCACGCCAACCATCCAAGGCACCGAACTCCCTGCGCCTTTACTTGAGGCACAACCAACCGAGATTGGCGTTGGGGGCGGCGCTGCGCCAACTGAAAATCCGCTTCCTGAAGAGCCTGCCGCGGAAGAACGCACCATGCCTTCGGAAAAAGTCATGGAAGAGACCCCACCTGTCGATCAGGGATTGCAGGATGGTGAGATGATGCAAACTGGACCGGTTGGGGATGATACTGCTGGGTTGGCCGAAGGGGAGATTGAGCGGTCTGAGTTACCAGGCGAGCCAGAAAGCGCCCCCATCCCCTTGATCCGTTGGGTGCAGGGAGGATTGCTGGTACTGGCTTTGTTGAGCGGTGCGGCGGCTATCTATTTCCGGAGAAACCTGCGCTAAACCAATTGATCACAATTTACGCCCTCAAACGATGGTTGAGTTTGGGGGCGTTTTTTATTTGCAGCGGCTTTAAACCCTTGTGACGATCGATTCTCCCCAATCCTTTGGGTGTCATGGAATCTTGAGGAGATTGTAATAAAACCAATATATATTTATCGTTTTGCTGATTGTATTATTTGAACGATGGCAGTTTCATTCAAGATCCTAAGAGGAGTGTTTTAATGAGGATTAAAAAGGTTTATTATTTGTTAATTGTGCTAGTGGTGGTTTTAATCACGCAATTGGCTTGTGGTCTTGGAGGAGGTTCGACAGAAGAACCAGCAGATAGCCCCGATTATGCAGCGACAGAAGCCGCCTTGCAGGCTACCCAGGCGGCTCTTGATGCGCAGGCCCAACAGCCTACAGCTACCAAAGAACCCCTACCAACCCCAACAGAATTACCCACGGCTGAGCCAACTCAACCGGCGCCAACGCAGGCTGAACCGCAAACATGGGGTTCTGGCGATTTAATCTATTTCACAGATTTTGACAGCCCGGGAGATTGGGAAGATGGCTGGATCCATTTTTCTTTTCCGGAAATTGATTATTCTGTATATAAAGAGAATGGCTACATGCACGTAGAGGTGCCGGAAGAATATTCTGCCGTATACCTGATTTATGACGAGTTATTTTTTGAGCGTGATTATGCCGATGTGTTTGTGGAAACAAGATTCCAGAATTTGGGCACCCACAACATCAACAATATCAGCGTTGTCTGCCGGGCAACAGATCAGGGCTGGTACGAATTCAGCATGCTCAGCGGGGGGTTGTGGTACATCTATAAATACATCGCCAGCAGCGGAAAATACATCACGATAAAAGATGGGGGAATCTCTAATCTGGATTATGATGCTCCACATACGATCGCGGCAGAATGTTTGGATGATACCCTCACATTCTATTTCGATGGTGAGCCTTTACGAAACGGCACCATCAAGGATACACAATTTCGGGAAGGCCAGACCGGTATGTCTGTCTATGCCGATGATTGGCC
>JARROY010000029.1:0-10628 GCA_037383445.1 Anaerolineales bacterium
CCTTCCCGCACAGTAAACAGTAATGCTGTGAAGATGATGCAAACCGTGGTCATAAAAAACAGCATGGTTTTCTTTTTGCCCGAATAATCGGCAATCGTCCCTAACACCGGGGCTATAAACGCTACTACCAGCATGGCGATGCCGGTGGCGATCCCCCACAAGCGGGTGCCCTCCGAACCGCCCACCACTGCTCCCTGGAAATAGGCGGAATAAATTGCCAAGAGAACAACGGCGGCATAGGCTGAATTCCCGAAGTCATAAAGGTACCAGGCCCAATGTTCCCTTCTTTTTGTAATTGCATTTACAGTCATAAGTTTGACTCCTATAAAAAAGATTTACCCATTACAGGCATCTTGATCTACCAACATTAACCCTGTCTGACAGAATTGGTGACAGCTAACCTCGAACAAATCAGATATGCTGCTGGGTGGGCAGGTAAGGCATTGGCGGCCCAGTCTTGCCCAACAATTCTGCCAGGGCGGAACGCATGGCTACCCGGTCGTCCCAGGGATATTCAGTCTCAATAAAGCACATCGATTGTTCATGACCTTTGCCCAATGCAAAGACCAGATCACCGGGGCGGGCTTGCTTCAAGCCAAAGCGGATGGCCTCTCCTCGATCCGGAATGCGGAAAAAGGTCTGTCCCTCCACACCACCTTGACTTACAGCCCCGGCAGCCATCTCGTCTAAAATTTCATCCAGCGACTCTGTGCGCGGGTCTTCAGCGGTCAGGATGGTCAAATCAGCCAGTTGAGCGGAGATCTCGGCCATCATGCGCCGTTTTTGCTTATCTCGCAAACCCGCCGAACCGAATACCGCAATCACACGGCCGCTGGTCATCTCACGTCCGGCCTCCAGTGCGGATTTGAGCGCAAATGGGGTATGGGCAAAGTCGACCACGGCCAGGAAATCCTGCCCCAGATCGATGCGTTCCATTCTCCCTGGCACACCTGCCAAAGATGGGATACCGTCAGCCGCAGTGTGTGGGGCAATGCCTAGACCCACCACCGCGGCAGAGAGCGCCGCTAAAATATTCCATACATTATAGTCCCCAATCATGCGGGTCTCAATTGGAAGATCAAAACCCGGGCCGTGGGCAACAAAGCGCAGCACTTCAGGTGTATTTTCAATCTGGTCAGCCCACACTTGCGCTTCCGGGGAGCGGCCATAACTAATCTGCCGGACTTTTGCCAGTTCAGCATACGGCCCATACGAGCGGTCATCCCGATTGAGGACCGCCAGGGGTTCAATCGGATTTTTCTTATGCTTGGGCGCCGACAAGCCCTCAAGCAAAAGACCTTTCGCCTGCAGATAAGCCTCCCAAGACCCATGGTAATCAAGGTGCTCGTGGGTGACATTGGTGATCACGCCGATATCAAAATCCTGCCCCAGGACCCTGCGGGCCGCCAGCCCGTGAGAAGTGGTTTCTAACACCACATGGGTCAGTCCGGCATCTGCAATCTGGCGCAGGTACTTCTGTACATCGAAGGCTTCCGGTGTGGTGACGTGCAAACCAGTATCAAGCTGCTGATCGCCAATCACGGCATTGACGGTTGAAATCATGCCTGCCTTAATCCCGGCTGCTTTCATCATCTGGTAGAGGAAGTTCACGGTTGTGGTTTTGCCATCCGAACCAGTCACCCCGATCAGGGTCAGGTCGTTGGCTGGAAAGTCATAGAAAGCCGCAGAGATATGGGCCAGCGCTGCCCGGCAGTCCACCGTCCGGATATACGGAACATCCAAGGAGAGTACTTTGCTGCCGATGACCGCCACAGCACCGTTCTGGATGGCCTGTGGAATATATTGATGCCCGTCGATGCGGTCGCTGGTAGCAACGAACACATCACCCGGTTGTACAGCCCGCGAGTCAACTGCAATCCCGGTGACGATCACCGAAGGAGCCGGGTTTTCCAGCGGGTAACCGGCCAGCAGTTCGGTTAACTCTTTGTGCGGCATGCACTCTCTCCTAAAAAAAGACACCCGAGTATGATTCGGGCGTCAATTTCAATGGTACTCAATCGCAAACCAAAAGGCAAAGGTTACTTATTTCAAGTTTTGCCGCATGGATTCAAGTTGTCCGGCCACAGAGCCATCCATCACTTTGTCGCCGACACGCACTACCAGGCCACCCATAATGGCCGGGTTAACCTTGAAGGTTACCTCACCCTGGCCTTTGAGCACCTGGTCTTTGACCGTATTTTGTTCTTGTTCTGTCAGCGGCAGCGCACTGGTAACGACAGCAGAATCACCTGCAGCCGGTTCCACCACCGAGACTTTGCCAGCCGTGATGCCAGAGAAAAACTCATCGATCAGGGCACGTTGGCGTTTCTCATCCAGCGCTTCACCGACCAATTTTTGTGTTGCCGCCATGGCTAAAGCAGCAATTTGGCCGCGAACTTCACCCAAAACCTGGGCGCGTTCTTCTTCGATATCGGCCAAAGCATTATTACGCGTCTCGGCAGCATCTTTCTCTGCAGCGACCCTAATATCTTTGGTGGCTTCTTCCGCACGCACCGTGGCTTCTCGCACGATTTCCGAGGCCTTGTTCTGAGCCTCAGTAATGATTTCTTCGGCTTTCGCTTCTGCATTGGCACGCGCCTCAGCGGCCACGCGAGCATCTTCGAGTCCTTTGGCTATTTTCTCTCGGCGTTCCGAGAGCATTTTAATAATCGGCTTATACACCCAGACTCGCAGAACCACAAAGAGAATCCCGAAGTTGAAGATCTGGACAAATACATATCCTAAGTTAATACCTAGAGCTTCCAAAACTCACCTCCTGGAATGTTTAGCCAACCACGAACAGAATCAAGAGAGCCACAACCAAGCAGTAAATCGCCACCGCTTCGGCAAACGCAATCCCCAAGATCATGTTGGTCTGAATATTACCGGATGCATCGGGGTTGCGGCCCATCGCCTGCACAGCACCACCTACCACGATACCAATCCCAGCGCCAGCGCCGATCGCTCCGATCATTGCTAAACCTGCGCCAATCAATTTTGCTGCAATTACAATATCACCTACCATAACGACAATGCCTCCAATTTTTTATTATTCCGGGTGTCTTCCTCACCCGTAAGGAATCTGTACGAGCCTTCCGCTCGATATGTTTGTTTGACCCTAATGGTCACCATGCCCATGTGATGCTGTCGCCTGGGCCATAAAGACCATCGTCAGCATACCGAACACAATTGCCTGAATGAGCCCAATGAAGAACTCGAGCATCAGGAACCCGCTCTGTGCGAAGATGGGCACGAGCGAACCAATCACGAATAAGAGCACCGAACCGGCAAAGATATTTCCAAACAAACGGAAGGAGAACGAAAGTATCTTCGCGAACTCGGAGATCAATTCCAGGATACCCACGGCAAAGTCAATCACGCCAAAGATTGGCACCTTGAACAACGTTTTGGTATTCCAGAACTTGGTGAGGTAGCCAACCCCGTTGGATTTGAAACCGATGTACTGCACAGCAGCCACCGCAATCAACGCCAGTGCAATCGTAAAGTTCAGGTCTGTCGAAGCGACCCTTACGAATGGAACGATTACATAACCTGCCTCAGAATGTTCGCTTTCAGAAGCTTCATCTTCTAAGACGGTCTGGTCTTCCAATTGTTCCTCATCACTTTGGACGATGGTGTACACGCCCGGCAAGAGTTCTTTTTTGGCAAAACCATGCACACCTTCGGCATGCACTGGTTCAAGCCAGCCGATGCTGTCCACACCCGGGATCAGTTCTGTCCAGTTCCAAACCAGGACCATCAAGGTGATCGTGGCGAAGACGGGAAAGATCTGCTTGGTCCATTTGCCAGCAGTGCCTTCTGTCAGGTTATATAACGCCTCCAGAAGAGCTTCTACCGCACTGGATATGCCCTTGGGTACTGCATTTTCCTCCCGGGTTGCCCGCCGAACGCCAAACGCGATCAGCAGCAAAATCACATCCGCAAGCAACATCGCAATAATCGTGTTGGTGATGTTTAGTTCCTGGCCGAACAGATTAATCCCGGTATGAAAGACGACTTCCGCAGGCAATTGAACGTGTGGTTGGATAGGGGCATATGCTTTGGCCGCCACAGCGCTCAAAATAATGAACGCTAAAACGAACCAGCGATTGACACCCCAACGCCAACCTTTTTTCTTCTCAATCTGCGTCACTGTCTGCATCCTCCTGTAAAATTTCTATTTTTCCATCTTCTTGCTGCTGCGTATTTTTAAGTTGCCTGGAATATAGTCGTGTGCTCCAAAACAGAACAACAGCAGTCAAGGGTACACTCACGACAATCAATATTATCGTATAAATATGTTTTGAATTTTCTAAAGTTTTATCGAGCCAAAATCCCAGTAAAATGGCTAGGGCCAAGATGAGCGTGGGAACCACACATCCCAGGCCAAGTCCCACCAATGCTGCGTTTCGAGGTGATTGGGGTGGGGAGTTGGTGGGTGTTTCCATCGTTTTTTCGGCTCGCGAATTATAACATAAGACCTTAATACGTCAACAAATGCGCTCTAGAAGAGCGATTTGGCTGCCTCTGCCGTGATGTGGAACCAGGGAGCCATCACAGTCCCCATCAGCACCACACCGATCACACAGAACACCAGTACCAAACCATGCACCGGATTGACCATCAGCGGGACTTCATCTCCCGGCTGGCGTTTAAGGTAGACCACTTTGAGCACCGTCAGATAGTAGTAAAGGCCAATCACCGCATTCAGCACGCCGATCACGGCCAGCCAGACCAGATTGGCCTGCACAGCCGCCGAGAAGACCAGCACCTTGGCAAAAAACCCACCCAGCGGCGGAATTCCACCGAGGGACAGGAATGTAAACAGCATACCAAATGCCAGCCCCGCATTGCGGCGGCTCAACCCGGCATAGTCGCTGATCTCGTCTGTGCCGGTCTGCTGGTAGTACACGATCACAAAACCAAAGGCTGCCAGGTTGGTCAGCAGGTACGTGATGATGTAGTACAGCATGCTGTTGACACCAAACTCAGTTCCTGCAGCCAACGCCATCAGGATATAACCGGCATGGGCAATGGAGGAGTACGCCAGCATCCGTTTGATGTTGGTCTGCCAGATCGCTACCAGGTTGCCGAGAGTCATGGTAACGGCGGAGAGCACTGCCAGCACCATCTGCCAATCGGACAGCGGGAAAACCTCAATCAGCACCCGAGCCAAAACCGAGAACCCGGCCGCCTTAGATGCCGTCGAAAGGAAACCAGTTACCGGGGTGGGTGCGCCTTCGTACACGTCTGGCGCCCAGAAATGGAACGGGACCATCGAGACCTTGAAGCCAAAACCAACCAACACCAGCATCAAGCTGGCATATAAGGGTATTGAGGGCACCTGTTTGAATGCATCCGCCAGGGCATAGATGTCAGCGGTCCCGGCGAAGCCATACAACAAGCTGAAGCCGTACAGCATCACCGCTGAGGTCATCGCCCCGAACAGCAGATACTTGAAGCCAGCTTCGGTGGATTTATCATCTTCCTTCATAAAGCCGGCCATGGCATACAGCGGAATGGTAGCCGTTTCGATAGAAATGAACAGCATCACCAAGTTGCCAGCACCGGCCATCAGGTTCATCCCCAGGGTGGAGAAGACCAGCAGAATATAAAATTCACCGCGTTTGCTGATCGTATCCCATTCAACCGCCAGCAAGGAGGTGATCGCCGCTCCCACCATGAAGACCAGGCGGAAAACGAACGCCAGGGTATCGTGGCGCAGCATACCAAACCAGATGGCGGTATCCTGTCCAGTTTCTGGCCGGGAGAACAAGATCGTAAGCACAAAGATAAGCACAAAACCGCCAAAGGTGACGTAGGCCAGGTTTTCCTTATGCGCTTTAGAAAGGCGCAGGTCTACCACCAGCAATATGGCGGCTAAAACAACCAGACTAATTTCGGGTAGTATCGCAAGATAATCCATCTTACATCCCTCCCAGCAGGATCAGCACCCGTTCAACGCCGGTTTCAACCATCGGCACCATCACGGAGGGGAAGATGCCAATCCCGATCAGAACCAGACAAAGGAGCGCCAGTGCCAGTTTTTCGCTTGGGTTCACATCATGCATGTGGCCTTCAAATTCCTTGGGGAATTCTCCGAAGAAGACCCGGCGGATAACCCGGATGATGTAGGCCGCGGTGATCACAATCGAGATGGCCGCCACAATCGCAATCCAGCTCTTGCTGCCGGCTCCTGCCCAGGCAGGTCCATTCCAGAATGGTTTCTCGCCCCAAACTCCCATAAAGATAGGAAATTCGGCAATGAACCCGGAGAAGCCGGGCATACCCATCGAAACCAAACCGCCGATGATAAACGCCACAGCGACATGCGGAATATATTTAACCATCCCGCCCAGCTCGTCCAGCTGGCGGGTATGGACCTGGTCGTAGATCATCCCGACCACAGCAAAGAAGAGAGCCGTCATCACACCGTGAGAGACCATCTGCACACCTGCACCGAGCATCCCATCGTGGTTGAGGGTGGCAAAGCCCATCACCACCAAGCCCATGTGGGAAACCGAGGAAAACCCAATGACGTATTTAAAGTCTGACTGCACCATGGCGATATACGCGCCATACACCACGTTCACCAAGGTCAGGAAGATCATCCAGGGCAGGTGGAATTTAGCACCCTCCGGCATCAGCATAATGCCGACCCGCAGGGCTGCGAAGGCACCCAATTTCATCAGCACACCAGCGTGGAACATGGAAACGGCCGTGGGGGCCGCCACGTGACCGTCCGGAGACCAGTTGTGGAATGGGAAGATGCCGCCCAGAATGGCAAAACCAATGAACACGAAGGGGAACCACAGGATTTGGAAGTCTGTGGAGAACCCGGCTCGCTCCAAAGTTACCAGGTCAAAGCTGTTGCCGCCCGCGGCAAAGAACATCGCCAGGGCACCCACCAGAGCCACCACCGAGCCGATCACCAGGTAGAGGGTCAGCTTCATGGCGGCATATTCGCGGGTTTGCTTCCAGCCCCAGATGGAAATCAGCAGGTACATCGGGAAGACCGCAATCTCATAGAAGAAGAACAGCACGAACATATCCAGCGCCACAAAAACGCCAAACACGCCGGTCGCCAGTAAGAAAAGAAAGGCGAAGAACTCTCGCTTGCGTTCCTCGATGCGCTGAGAAATGATCACACCGGTGAACATCACCAGGCCGGTCAGCAGCACCAGCGGTGTATTCATTCCATCTACACCTACTTTGTAGCTGATGCCTAGAGCTGGCAGCCAGTTAATCTCATCATAGAACTGGTACATCTGCGAGGCATCCAGCAGCTCACCGGCAGCCAAGCGGGTGTTTACAGCAGAAGCCATTTCCTTATCAAAGCCAAAATAAACCACCACGCTCAGCAGAAAGGTTACCAGGCCGGCAATCAGGGCGATTCGATAGATCAATTTTTGATTTTCCTGCGGCAGCAGCATCAGCCCCAGGCCAACGACCGCTGGCAGGAAAACGATAATACTCAGGATTGGAAAGTCTTGTAAGCTCATAGCACCCTTCCTAACCGATCGCGCTCTGCAGCGCCATCATGGCTTTGTCGATCACATCCAGCAGCCATGAAGGCCATACACCCAGCCAGAGCATCAACACCATCAGCGGGGCAATCACGGCAATCTCCCGCTTGTTGATCTCGGTGAGGTGGTGGGAATGTGTTTCGTCCAACGGCCCGTGCAGGCTCTCCGAGATCCCCTTGAGGATGTAGGCACCGGTAAAGAGCAAACCGAGCATGCTCAGCGCTGTCCATCCTGTGAAGATCGGCCACGCTCCCCGCACTACCAGGAATTCCGAAACAAAACCGTTCAGTCCTGGCAGGCCGAGGGAGGCCATTGAAGTGAAGATTAAAATCCCGCCGTACACCGGCACGAGCGGGAAATAGCCGCCCATCTCGTCCAGGTTGCGGGTATGAATTCGATCGTAGACCACACCGACCAGGAAGAACATCCCAGCCGCTGAAAGGCCGTGGTTGAACATCTGCAGCACTGCGCCGTTGAGGGCAATCGTAGCCGATTCGGTGCCGATCGCTTTGGCCGCAGCCGCAATCCCCAACACAACGAATCCCATGTGGTTGACCGAGGAATACGCCACCAGGCGTTTGAAATCCCGCTGGCCGAAGGCGGCAAAGGCACCAAAGATAATGGCGGCAGTCGCCAGCCCAGCCAGGACGTTAGCCCCAGCCTTCGCCTGCTCGGGGTAGAGCGGGAGCACAAAGCGCAGGAAACCGAAGGCACCCAATTTCAGCAGCACACCGGCCAGGATCATCGACCCGGCGGTGGGGGCTTCAGTATGGGCATCGGGCAGCCAGGTATGGAACGGCCAGATCGGCACTTTGAGCGCAAATGCAATCGTAAAGGCCCAGAAAGCAACCGATTTAGCTGTGGCAACGGTGGTAAAACCGCCCAGGATTTCAACATCTCCGCCCAGAGCATTCCACTGCTGGATGATCAAAGGCAGGTCGAATGATTTGAAAACGACCCCCAACATCTGAATTCCCAGCAGCAAGCCCAGCGAACCCGCCATGGTGTAGATCATAAATTTGAATGAAGCATACGTGCGGCTGGAGACCTTCATCCCGTTCCACAGCTCGCGCTCGCCTTTGGGGCTGCCCCATTGGTTGATGAGGAAGTACATCGGTACAAGCCCGATCTCCCAGAAGACAAAGAAGAGCAGCAGGTCAAGCGAAAGGAAAACGCCCAACATGCCGGTCTCCAGGAAGAGGAACAAAGCCATGTACATGCGCACATTTTCTTTAATGCCAAACGAGGCCAGGACTGCCAGCGGTGTCAGCAAGGTGGTCAGCAGCACCATGGTCAGCGAGAGCCCGTCCATCCCCAGATGGAAGTAAGAACCAATCTCCTGGTACCAGGGCGTGTTCACCACGTATTTGAATCCGTTGGCATCCACTGCAGCGCCCTCAAAGCCAAACCAGGCCACCAGCGCAAAGGCCAGCGGCACCAGGCTGGCAATCAGCGCCCATGTGCGGATGAGTTTCGTAGAATCCTTCGGTAAGAGCAACGTAATCACCGCTGCAATTGAAGGAGCAAACAAGATGATCGTCAGTAAAGAATTATCCATTGTTTCGCTCCCAACTATCGAGTGGCTAACATGATGATGAATAAGCCGCCAAAGGCCACCACCATTGCCATGATCATATACGTCTGGACGACCCCGGTCTGGATTTTGCGGAATTGCTTCCCAAACCACTGCGGGACCGCCGCACCCAGGGTATCACCGATAAACCGGTTGACGACCGGGAGGTCGAAGTAATTGCGGAAGACACCGCCAAGCCAATAGGTCACCCGGGCCACCAGGTGCAGCACCCCATCGATGACTTTGCGGTCCATTCCCTCGAAGACAAACTTTTCAGAGAACCATATGGCGGGCTTCACGAATAAGAAATCATACAGCTCATCGAAATAGTATTTGTTTTTTAGTACCGTGTGGACAGGCCCGAGGGTTTTCTTGAGCGGATCTTCCTCGGCAGAAGGCACCTCGCGGTACACCAGCCAGCCTAATCCCAAGCCGCCCAGGGCGACCACCAGCGAGGTGATCAGCGGGACCCAGCTGAATTCCGCCACCTCGGTTTGCAGCCATTCGGGCAAGCCGTGGGCGAGAAAATCATGGATCCAGTTGGGCAGCAAGCCGCCAAGCCCAGGAAAATGCTCCGGGATGCCCACCCAGCCAAAGCTGACTGCAAGGAAGGCCAGCACCATCAGCGGGCCGGTCATCCACAGATTGGTCTCGTGGGCGTGTTCGGCTTCTTTGGTGCGGGCTTTGCCCAAAAAGGTCAGCGTGATCTGGCGCATGGTGTAGAAGGCCGTCAGAAAAGCGGCGATCGCCAGCGTCCAGAAGACGGCCGGGTTGTGCGCCCAGGCATCGGCCAGAATCTCGTCTTTAGACCAGAAGCCAGCTGTGAGTACCGGGAAGCCAGAGAGGGCAAAACCGCCGATCAGGAAGGTCCAGAAAGTGCGCGGCATCTTGTTTTTGAGGCCGCCCATATTGAACATATCCTGCGGGTCCACGCTGTGATCGCCGGTGTGAAACACGCCGTGCTCCATACCGTGGATCACCGAGCCGGAACCGAGGAACAAGAGTGCTTTGAAGAAAGCGTGCGTGACAAGATGAAAAGCAGCAGCAACATATGCCCCAATTCCCAATGCAGAGACCATAAAGCCCAATTGTGAGATGGTGGAGTAAGCCAGCACGCGTTTGATATCGTTTTGAGCGACGGCGATGGTAGCGGCGAACATCGCCGTAATTGAACCGATCACCGCTAAGGCCATCATGGGGGGAGTCAGTTGTCCATGCTCCATACCAGCCGCCAGCAGCGGGAACATGCGGATGACCATATACACGCCGGCAGAAACCATGGTGGCGGCATGAATCATGGCCGAAACCGGGGTCGGGCCTTCCATGGCGTCCGGCAGCCAGACATGCAGCGGGAACTGCGCCGATTTACCCACAGCTCCGATAAACAGCAAAATCCCGGCCAGCCCGGCCACAGAAAGACCAAGCACACCTGAGTCAGTCGAGGTGAGCGCATGCAGCACTTCTTCGTTGAAGAGGATCTGCCGGAAGCTGAGAGTACCAGTAGCGAAGTAGAGCAGGGCAATACCCAA